>NZ_JBEZIB010000020.1:0-159342 GCF_040650855.1 Streptomyces sp. NPDC048606
GTGACTCGCCACCCAACGACGGAGCTGGGCGCGGCTGAACCCCAAGCAGCAGGCACGGCTCGGTGCGCTCGGCGTCACCCCCTCGCGGGTCGTACAGGCCCGTACGGCCTCCACGAAGACCGGCACGGCCAAGCGGGGCCGGGCGCGGTGCAGCGGCCTTCCAGACCGGCATCCAGGCCCTCGCGCAGTACCTCGCCCGGGAAGGGGGCGGCGCTCCGGGGCGCTCCCACGTCGAGCACCTCCCGAACGGGTCGGAGCACCGTACCGGCGTGTGGCTCGCCAACCAGAAACAACGCGACCGACTCGACACCGGCCAACTCCGGGCGCTCGCCGAACTCGGCATCGATTGGGCATGAGTGGCCGATTGCCCACCAGCTCAGTCCGTCCTGCGAAGGACCCCAGCACCTGCCCGGGGTCCGTTCTCGTTTGACGTCTTCATGTGCCGAGCGCACTGGACCGTCTTGCCGAGGCAGTGCGGACAGGGGTGCTCAGACCACGAACCGCGCTCCACGCTCTGGTGCAGGGGCAGCGTCCGCTTCGCCTGCAGCCCGCGCGGAGTGGGCACCGATGTCCGGCGAGCGCCTATCTACTGCGAAGACGGTGTCGCAGCGATCGCGGACGTAGTCGTTGTGGGTGGCGATGACGACGGCGCATCCGGCGTCGCTCATCTCGCGCAGGATGTCCACGACCAAGGTGGTGTTGGTGTGGTCTAGCGCGCCGGTCGGTTCGTCGGCGAGTACAAGTGCTGGCTGCTTGACCATGAGCCGGGCAAGGGCGACACGCTGCTGTTCGCCGCCGCTGAGGTAGTGGATCTTCTCCTTCTCGCGGCCGGCGAGCCCGACACGGTCGAGGGCCTTGGCAATGGTGACGTGGGTGTTGCTCCTGAGCGACCGCCGAGGCTTGACGGCCGTCTCCAGGTTGGCGGCGACGGTGGCGTTCTCGATCAGGGCGTAGTTCTGGAAGAGGTAGCCGAGTACCTCACGGCGGAACCGTCGTGTCTGAGTCGCGTTGAAGCGGGTGATGTCCTTGCCGTCATACAGGATCGCGCCCTCGCTCGGTGCCTCGAGCAATCCGAGGCAGTTGAGGAGGGTGGATTTTCCTGATCCGCTGGGGCCGACCAGGGCTAGCATTTCGCCGCCCTTCACGGTCAGGTTGACATCCGACCACAGGGTCCGTCGGCCGAAGGACTTTGACAGTTTCTCAATGTTGATCACGGTAGTGCTCCTGCGTGAAGGGGTGCGAACGGGGATCATCCTTCGGTGGCCCCTTCCTTGACGATGCGGCGATGGAAGGCTGTCAGCGCGAGGAGCACGGCCCCGACCTCGACTGCGACCAGCCCACTGGTCAGAGTCAGATCCAGGGCGCTGATCTGCACCGGCGGGCTGGGCGCGGGCATCCCCATGGCCGTGTACTCCTCCAGGTCCTGGTTCTGCTGCCAGACCCGGAAGGGCACCCAGCCGGCCAGCAGCATGGCGAGAGCCCCTTCGACCGCGAGCACGGAGCGGTGGCTTGCGGCGAATGTCCATCCGCTGATGTGCTTGACGAAGATGGCCTGGGCGTTCTTCCGCGAGTAGACGATGCTGACGCCGACGCCTGTGATGACGAGCACGATCACGGCTACAGCGAGGTTGAACAGGTACAGCCGGAAGTCGTTGACTGCGTCCCGCATCTGCAGGGCTGCGTTCTGCCCGACGGGCCTGATGGCTATCACATCGTTCTGCAGCTTGTTCTCTTCGATGCCGGCCTGGATGTCGGCAGGGTTGGGGAAGACCACTCCGCCCTGGGTGGCGAACGAGGTGTAGGCGTTGTCGGTGAGATAGGCCGATCCGTTGGGGACCACCAGCAGGACCGCGTCGTCCACGAGGGAGCGGTCCTCCTTGGTGTTGCGGGCGGCGGTGTGGGCTTGGTCGCCGGGGTTGTAGCCGAAGACGCGCTGGCCGCTCTTCGCGGGGAGCGTCTGTACCTGGCTCTGCCGGATTCGCCCCGGGTCCGCCGGGCTCAGGACGCCCGGGATCTCCGCGGCGATGGTCGAGCTGTGCTGGCTGAGGGACTGGGGCACGATGAGCCGTACTGCGTGGCTGTTGGGGCTCTTGCCGTCCAGCGGCGTGGGGGCGTACCGGTTTCCGGTGGGATCAACGAGGGACTGTTCGGTGAGGAAGGTTTCGTTGACGATGAGCATCTCGCCCTGGGGCAGGCCGGAACCGGGCGAGATGTCGTGTAGTTCCCGCCGCCCGGCGACGATGAGTTTGCCCGCCGCGTCGGATTGGCGGAGCCATCCGCCCACGCGTTTTTGCATCTGCTTTATCTCGTCGTCGCCACCCAGGCTGCCGTTCAGTCGGATGGCTGCCGTGTCGCCCACCTTCGCATAGATTTCCCGGCTGTCTTGGCGCGCCAGGATGTCCTGGCCCGCCAGGGCAGCGGAGGTGGCGATGCTGAGGGCGAGCAGCAAAGCAGGGATGCGGACGAGGTAGGCCGAAAGGGATGCTGCCCGGGCGGGGAGTTCGCCCTTGAGGGCACGAAGGACATCGGTCCTGAAGGTGAGGGCGAGCACAGCCGCATGGGTCGCCAGGATCAAGAGGATGAGGACGCCGGCGATGCCCAGAGTCACAGAAGTGAACAGGCCCAGCCACGCGTATCCGTTGTAAAGGCCGAGGAGTAGCAGGACCCCGCTGGCCACCACTGCAGCTGCTATCGCGGCGAACGTCGCGAGCTGTCGCAGATCACGAAGCAGGATGTCGGTGAAGGACTTCCCCTGCAGGCGAAGCACTCCGTATGACTTCGCATTGAGCAGGACACTTGCTCCGGTCATCGTCACGGCGGCGAGAGCAACCACCAGAAGAGACCAGACAAGGACCCCGTCCGCGTAGAAGGGGGTCAGTTCCGCGATAGAGAGCGGGTGGGAGGAAATGGCACGTAGGCCAAGGCTCTTGAACTGGGCCACCAGTGCGGCATCGGACCCTTCCGGGCCGAACACGTAGTAGTAGCCTCGAGGGTCTCGCTGCCCGATATCCGTGAGCGGATGCACCTGGGTCTGATAGTCCCGGCCGAAGGACGGATAGCCCTCCTTCAGCCATGATGCCGCGTCTGAGCCCGGGTCACCGGAAGCGAGATAGAGGTGTCGGAGACCGTCGGGGTCCTTCAGATCGGGCACTTCGCGGGCTACCGAGAGCCTACGGTCGGTGGCGAACGCGGCTACGTCGCGGGCGACTTGCGACCCGCTGGCCGAGTCGTCGGCGTCGAGCACCCAGACCACGGACGAGTGGCCAAGCACCCAGTCCTCGTCCAGCCCCCGCACGAACAGGAACGCCACAAGCGCGGAGAACGCGAATACGGCGGCGTAGATGAATTTGATACCTCGGTGCAGCATCGACTACCTAGTTCGGAGCGCTTGGGGGCATTTCGTGGCACAGCTATGAAAAGCGTCAACCTGAAGTTGACGGGCCTCGCTGGGGGGTGAGGACCGGTCCTCACCCCCCAGCGACAGTCAGGCATCGCTACCTGGAGGCCCGCAGCCTGGATCCTTAGCCGCAGCTGGAACGGAAGTACGACTGGTTGCCCCACAGCGCCTCAGCCGCCGACGCGTAGGACCACTTGCCCGCCGCGACGTCGCCGCTCTGCGCGAAGTACTTGCCCTTCACAGAGGAGCCGTGGCAGTTCTTGCCGTGGTAGAAGTTCGAGTAGACCTGGTCGCTGCTGTTGGTGCCGTAGCTCCACTTGCCGCCGCTGACCTCGACGGTCTGCGCGAGTGCCGGGGTGGCAAGGCCCACAACGATGAAACCGGCCGCGACGGCAGCCTTGATACGGGTACTGACCTGCATGTGTTGCTCCACTCCATCTTCCGGTCACGGGCAGACCGGGAACGAGCACTCATAGTGCAGACACGTAAACCCAAGATCAATAAAATTTCCGGGTATGGCCTAAACCACCCCTGGGCCAGCTGGTGCGTCGACGCCCACGCGCCCTTGGCCCACAAGGGATCGGCGAGTTTCTGCAGGTCAAACGGCCTAGCTCAACGCATGGCTGAGACGTGACGGCGGAATTTTTCGATGCCAGCGGCTCACAAGGTGAGCGCACTCTCTTCCCCGCTCCTCCTTCTGATCGGCCCTCACCGCCGGCCGCCAGATAGAGCCGAGCCGCGGCCAACGCCGACCGTGCGACCGCCGACTTCTGCAACCGCGCACTACGCCTGCTTGACCGTGCCTCGGTGCAGCAGATCCAGCAGTGGGTGAGCTTGAACAGATCTGCCCGGCGACCAGCCGATATGGCTCTGCACCTCTCCATGTCGCACTCGCCGGCCAGCAGGCGCTGGAAGAGGCGTGCCCTCCGGGAGTTGGGGCTAGCAGGTTCTCGGAGCGGCAGCCGGTGGCGGAAGGCCTGACGGATCAGACGTCTTTCAGCCAGCAGTGCCGTGGGAGCTTCGTCCATCTCTGGTGAATTTTGACCCCCACGAAGCCCTTGCGTCCGCAGACCTGCACTCCGTCGGAAGTAGAGGTGCGGTTTAGGCCATACCCGGAAATTTTATTGATCTTGGATTTACGTGTCTGCACTATGAGTGCTCGTTCCCGGTCTGCCCATGACCGGAAGATGGAGTGGAGCAAAACATGCAGGTCAGCACCCGTATCAAGGCTGCCGTCACGGCCGGTTTCATCGTTGTGGGCCTTGCCACCCCGGCACTGGCGCAGACCGTCGAGGTCAGCGGCGGCAAGTGGTTCTACGGCACCAACAGCAGCGACCAGGTCTACTCGAACTTCTACCACGGCAAGAACTGCCACGGCTCCTCGGTGAAGGGCAAGTACTTCGCGCAGAGCGGCGACGTCAAGGCCGGCGTCACGTCCTACGCATCGGCGGCTGAGGCGATGTGGGGCAACGAGTCGTACTACCGCTCCAGCTGCGGCTAGGACCCCAGGCTGCGGGCCTCTCGTCGGCGGCGGCCAGCAGATGCTCTTCAGACGTGGACAGTGAGCACCCTGTTCATGGCCTCGGGCTCGCTTCTTCGCAGAGTGCTGACCACCTCGAAGTAGGCGAGCCCGACGAGGTTTCCGGGCCCGCCTGGCTTCACAGGGAGACTCGCTGACAAAGCCATGTCCCAGTTCTTCACCGTGCAGCGCAGGCTGCTGAGCATACTGACGCAGCACCGGGCCGAACTGGTAGCTGCACCCGCCTCGCAGTGCCGCTGATGCCGGTGGACCTGCGGCCTCGCCGCCTGCCCCGCACTTCGGTGCCGGCGGCCCTGCCCGTAGAATCCGCGGGTGGCCGTCAGGGCCCGGACGCTCCAGCTCGGCGAGCAGGGCATCGTAATAGGCGGTGATCCGGGCGGTCTCCTCGGCGCTCGCGTCCTCGCGCCGCTCCTGGTCATCGAGGCATGCCCGGCGGCGGGCCATCAGCTCTTCCAGACCGCCGGGCGGTCTCCAGCAGGCCCCGGCGGCAGCCGGCCTCCGCCAGCTCCCCCGTCGACGGGCGGCGCACCGCCGTACGATCCTGCGCCGACATCGCCGCCAGCCCCACCCAGCCTCAAAGGCGCGGGCGACAGCGTGCATCGCGACCCGATCGAAGGTACCTCCCCGGGCGGCCGCGCGCCCGACCGGCCGCCTGCCCGGCCGGGAGACGCCGAGGATGAACGCGATCCCCTTCATCCACCCGCAGCCGAACGACAAGACCTTCCACGCCCGGCCGGGGCCAGCGCCCAGACCGCCGCTTCCTCCCGTAGATCTTTCAATGACCGCTTGGATCAGGTGCGGGCTACGGGGTACGGCCGGGAACCACCCACAGCTGCACAACGCCTAAATCGTCGCCGACACGCTCGAGCTCGGCTTCATCTTCGAGTTCGAAGAACCTCTTGTCGAGGCTGGCGGCCGCGAGGAGGGTGCCGTCGGGTGAGAACGCCACCGCGAGCGCCGCATTGTTGCGGGTGACCAAGGGTTCGCCGACAGCAGTGCGGGTGACCGGGTCCCACAATCGCACCGTGCCGTCCTCGGCGCCGGCGGTCGCCAGCAGCGAGCCATCAGGCGAGAACGCCACCGCGAGCACCATGCCGTCGTGGCCGGTGAGAGGGTCCCCGACAGGGGTGCAGGCGACCGGGTCCCACAATCGCACCGTGCCATCTTGTCCGACGCTCGCCAGCAGCGAGCCATCAGGCGAGAACGCCACCGCGAACACCATGCCGTCGTGGCCGGTAAGAGGGCTCCCGACAGGCGTGCGGGTGACCGGGTCCCACAACCGCACCGTGCCGTCCTCGGCACCGGTGACCGCCAGACGAGAGCCGTCAGGCGAGAACGCGAGCCAGTTCGCCTGGCCCTTGGGGCCGACGAGCGGGTCGCCGACCAGGGTGCGGGTGGCCGGGTCCCACAACCGCACCATGCCGGCCTTGTCGCCGCTCGCAAGAAGCGTGCCGTCGGGCGAGAACGCCAGCCCGCGCACCATGTCGGTGTGGCCGGGGAGTGGGTCGCCGACAGGGGTGCGAGTGACCGGGTCACACAATCGAACCAGGCCTTCCTGGTCGCTGCTCGTAAGAAGCGTGCCATCGGGCGAGAACGCCACCCCCATTCCCGCAGCGCTGACTCCGGCGAACGGCTCGCCGACCAGGGTGCGGGTCACCGGGTCCCACAACCGCACCATGCCGGCGTTGGAATGGACGACGCTGGTCGCCAACAGCGACCCGTCGGGCGAGAACGCCACCGCGAACACCACACCGGTCCGAAAGGGCGGCAACTCCAGCACGTCCACCCCGGCCGCGTGCAGGAGCGCCCTGACCGCCAGCGATGATCCCGGCCCCGCCGGCGGACCCCCCTGACGAGGCACGCCGGCCGCCGTGGGACCCGCCGACGCCTCGTCGACCGGAATCGGATCCTGCCCCAGGGAAGCGGAGGCCGAGGCGACGCCGCTTCGGCGGCCCGGACGTAGTTCCGCTGTCACGCGCCACCTACCGCGCCATTCGTCGAGCACGGGGTCGGTGCGGGCCGGGGCGGGGATCTCCTCGCCGTCCGCGTCCCAGGACATCAGGGTCCGAACCAACAGGATGATCTTGTCGACGCCGACGAACCGGGTACCGGCGAAAGCCGAACTCTGCGTGGCGATCGGTAACGCCGCCCCGTTGGGAATCTTCTGCGCCCGCACCGCGATCTGGCGTAGCGAGGGGTCTCCGCGCTCCACCTTCAGCCGGCGCAGATGCGCCGCCTGGTCCGCGAGGCCAGCCTCGAAGGTGACCTCGCCGTGCCCCGCGTCGGTACTGTCGATCACGCCCGTGTCCCCCCTGCCGATCCCTGTTCAGCAGGGTAGGGGGCCGGTCCGCGGAACAGTAGGGCACGTGTGTGAACACCCCGGAACACCCCAGGCAGAAGGCGGCGGTGTTCCGCGGAACAGGCCAGATGTACTGCGGTGAACACCCCCTGATCGACTGTCAACAGATGTGTTCCCTCCATGCAGGTCAACAGCCTGAACGGCTCCAGAGTCGAAGCATGACAACCCACCAGAACAGCCGGCCCACCCCGCCCCCCGCCGACAACCAGGCGTTCCTCCCCCTGCGCACGGCCGTGGTCCTCCTGACCGCACTCGTGCTCGGGCTCATCGTCGGCGCCCTCACCGCCCTCACCGGAACCCACCCCGCCACCGCCGTCATCGCCGGACTCACCACCACCGGCGCCGCCACCGCCGCCCTGCACACCCTCATCCGATAACCACCAAAACAGCACATCCCACAACCCACACGCCCCCGCCACAGGCACCGGCGGGGGCAGCCGTCAAGCACTGCACCGAGACCGGCTCCACCCCGCCAGGCTCCGAACGCCGGGGGGCCTTGTTCACGGATTGTCCTGAAAGTAAACAAAGCCACCAGCTCGACGCGGGCACCGACGATGGCCCGGCCGGGTGACCGCATGTCCGCCAGCGGCCCCCCTCGACCGTACGCCCCCCGCCAATCCACCGAGGGTCACACGACCGTGAGGAGCACCACCTCCTCCGCGCTATATGAGGTCGACGGTCGTGACGCCGCCCTGGCGCTTGAAGTCGATGTCCACCGAACCCGACGGCCGAATGAAGCCCTTCGCCACGAGGACGTCTAAATCCGTGCGGGGAACTCCGAGCCGGCGGGCGGCCTGGTCCGGCCCGAGAGGCACGTACCGATCCAGGAGCGCAAGCAGGTCCCAACGGCGGGCCAAGGCCGCAACCTCGTCCGGGTGGACGTCAGGGAACTCGACCTCGCCACTGAGGTAGACCAACAGGCCCGCGCGGACCAGGTGCCCGACCGCCCCGGCGTCACCCGAGGCCGCCGAAACGGCAACGGCATCCCGAGCGCCTCGCTCAGCCGGTCCGGCGGCTTCGCACTTCCGCCGCAGCCGGCCGCGATGTCCAAGCAGCCAGTCACGCTCCACCTCACAGCCTGCTGGTGCATTGTCCCGTCGCGGGCGGGTCGCATACGGTGATCCACATGTACAGGGGGATGAAGTTGGCGGGCCGCTACCGGCTCGACAGCCGCTTGGGGCACGGCGGTATGGGCGAGGTGTGGGCGGCCTCCGATCTGAGGCTGCGCCGCACCGTCGCGATCAAGATGGTTCTCGCCTCGCATCTGCGTGACGACCGGCTCGCCGCCCAGGTCCTGGCCCGCTTCCGCCGTGAGGGCGAGGCGGCCGCCCGGCTGAACCACCGCAACATCGCCATCGTCCACGACCTGGGCGAGCACCAGGAGACGAGCGCCGACGGGCTGGTGGAAGTCTCCCCGTTCCTCGTCATGGAGTTCCTGGAAGGGCGTGATCTCGCGACGGTCCTGCGCGAGGACCACCCCGGCGGGCTTCCCCCGGAGCAGGTGCTGGAGTACGGCGCCCAGGTGTGCGACGGGCTGGCCGCCGCCCACGCGCAAAACATCGTGCACCGCGACATCAAACCGGCCAACCTCATGCTGCTCGACGACGGCACCGTCAAGATCTGCGACTTCGGGATCGTCCAGATCCAGGACGGCACGATCGGCCTGACCGCGGCCGGAGCGCTGCTCGGCAGCCCCCTCTACATGGCTCCCGAGCAGCTCAGGGGCCAGACACCGACGCACTCGGCCGACCTGTACGCGCTGGGTGTCAGCCTGTACGAGCTCCTCACCGGGCGCCCCCCGTTCACCGCGGACTCCGCGTACGCCGTCATCGCCATGCACCTGTCCACCACGCCCGAACCGCCCAGCACCCACCGGCCCGCCCTACCGCCCGGCCTCGACACCCTCATCACCTCCCTCCTTGGCAAAGACCCCGTCGACCGTCCCCTCACTGCCAAGGAGGTCGGCGCACGCCTGCGCTCGGCACACCTCGTACCCTGGCCAACCACCGGCCCCGCCGCAAAGGCTTGGGAAACCGACGAGGAGCGCCACCGGCGAGCCGCCGCAGCCGGAGACACCGACGCCATGTTCAACCTCGCGCTGCTGCTGACAGAGGCCGGCCGCATCGAAGAGGCGGAAACCTGGTATCGGAGGGCCGCCGGCGCCGGGAACGCCGGTGCCATGAACAACCTCGGAATGCTGCTGGAGGACGCTGGCCGCACCGACGAGGCGGAAACCTGGTACCACAAAGCCGCCGACACCGGAAACTTCAACGCCATGCACAACCTCGGACTGCTGCTGACCGACGCCGGCCGCACCGACGAGGCGGAAACCTGGTACCGCAAAGCCATCGACGCCGGAAACACCGGTGCCATGCACGGCCTCGGACTGCTGCTGGCTGGCACCGGCCGCACCGACGAGGCGGAAACCTGGTACCGCAAAGCCATCGACGCCGGAAACACCGGTGCCATGTACGGCCTCGGACTGCTGCTGGCCGGCACCGGCCGCACGGACGAGGCAGAAACCTGGTACCGGAAGGCCGCCGACGCCGGAAACACCGACGCCATGCACAACCTCGGACTGCTGCTGGAGGACGCCGGCCGCACCGACGAGGCAGAAACCTGGTACCGCAAAGCCGCCGACACCGGACAGATGAACGCCATGAACAACCTCGGACTGCTGCTGACCGACACCGGCCGCACCCACGAGGCAGAAACCTGGTACCGCAAAGCCATCGACGCCGGAAACACCGGTGCCATGCACGGCCTCGGACTGCTGCTGGCCGACACAGGCCGCACCCACGAGGCAGAAACCTGGTACCGCAAGGCCGCCGACGCCGGAAACACCGACGCCATGAACAACCTCGGAGTGCTGCTGGCCGGCACCGGCCGCACCCACGAGGCAGAAACCTGGTACCGCAAAGCCGCCGACACCGGACAGATGTACGCCATGAACAACCTCGGACTGCTGCTGACCGACACCGGCCGCACCCACGAGGCAGAAACCTGGTACCGCAAAGCCATCGACGCCGGAAGCACCGACGCCATGCACAACCTCGGACTGCTGCTGGCCAACACCGGGCGCGCGGCCGAGGCACAAGTCTGGTACCAGCGCGCCGCCAACACCTCTGACGGCACATGACCTTGGAGGCCCCGGAGACACAACAGCGCGGGCCCGCCACCGGGTGGTTGCGGGCCCGCGCTGGGGGTCGCCAGGGGCTGTCAGGCCAGTTGCCTGCGCGTCACAACCCCAGGCCCACCGGATCCCGGCCTACGAAGAGGGCAGAACCCAGAAGCTGATCACGACATCACACAGGCCCTAATATGCGGGTCTCGCTGTCAACCCCCTTGAAAGCAGTTGGGCCTCACGGAGAGGTGAGACAGGATGACGGGCGTGATCCTGAAATACCCCTGCGTGTGCTGCGGCCGATTGACCATGGACGAGCCGCCTGGCTCGTATGAGATCTGCCCGGTGTGCTTCTGGGAGGACGACGTCCTGCAGCTGCGCTGGCCCGACTGGAAAGTTGGCGCCAATCGGACCTCACTGGTCGAGGCGCAACAGAACTACCAGGCCTTCGGGGCCTGTGATGAGCGGTCCGTGGAGCACATCCGCCCGCCCCGGGACGACGAGCCGCAGGACCGGAGCTGGCGGCCCATCGACTCCGAGCACTACCACTTCGAGCCCCAGGGCGTTCAGCTGGCTGCGTGGCCCGACGATCGCACCGTCCTGTACTGGTGGCGCTATCGGAACACGGGTTTCTGGCGTCCTGCGGCCTGCTGACGGTCACCCGGCCTGTTCGTCGAGTCGGGCCAGGAGCCCATCGAAGATCTACTCGCGCGCGATCTGGCCCGCCTAGTGCGCCCTCGCGATCGAAGCGGTCACCGACCACGCCCGCACCCCCTACGGCCCAGGCACCCTCCAACCCGCCACCCTCGCACCCCGCACCCCGCACCCCGCACCCCGCACCCCGCACCCCGCACCCAACGGACCAGCACGCGACAACGCGGCGGCACACGTCCTATACGAGACACTCGGTCGAGCCCTGACGCCTCGTCAGCAGTGACGCGCTAAGCATCACGAGCGTGCCGCGAATCCTGCGCGCCGTCACAGTGCGCCCCACCTCGAAAAGCTCACCCCCTGCTTCCCCACGACGCTGGCAGTGCCGCGCAGAATCAGGCCGGCACGCCACTGCACCTCCGGCCCCGCACCCCGGCGACCTTGCACCCGCCAAACTCTCGACCAGCGGGTCAGGGGTGCTCAGGGCTACAGATCCTGCACAACCGGTACTGCCTGCCGCCACGGGGACCGCAGCGCTCCGCGACCCAGGCCGCGGCCTCGTTGCGGTCGAGGAAGGTACTGAACGCCGCCCATCCGGAGTGCTCCTCGTCCTCGTGGACGAAGGACTTGAGGTCTCGCATCTCGTATCCGCGGATGTGGGAGATGGTGTCGGTGATGTGTGGGCAGTCGGAGCGGTGCAGCCCGTTCCTGGTGACCGCGTACGGATAGGTGAGCGTGTCCGCGCCCTTCGCCTTCTCCACGAGGGCGCGGGCGTGGATCGCTTCGAATTCGGGGCGCCTGGCCCGGCAGCGTTCGCAGTCCCCGTAGCAGCGTGCGGCGGCGTACTCCCGCGGATCCGCCTCGTCGGGGTCGTGGGTGCGGATGAGTTTCGCGGCCGCGGCGGCCAGCGCGTCGCGGGCATCCTTCGCGCTCACCTCTCCGGCCGCGACAAGGTCGAGGAGCTGGATCACGACCGGTGTCTCGACTTCCGTTCCCCAACCGTCGACCCAGCGGCGTTCGGGGGCGTACTGCGTGCCCCAGGTCCACCGGGTGGCGACCAGGGTGTGCGCCTTGACGGTGATGTCCATCCGCCCGAAGGCCCCCATGGTCGTTCCTCCTGCACTCTCCGGTGATCCCCCGCGACTGATCGGTCGGTGCGTTGCCGGAAGTCGCGGGGCCGTTGTCTGGGGTGTCGGGGCTTGGCTAGGGGGCGGGGGTGAATTCGACGTCGGTGTCGCCGCATCCGGCCGCGATGTCGAGGAGCCGGTCTCGTTCCGGTTCGTCGACGGCGAGCCCCCAGCGGAGCTTGGTCGCGGTCCACTCGGCTCCGTAGCGGCACAGGGCGTCGGCGGACGGCGGCAGCCACTCGGACGGGTCACGGTCGGCCTTCGCGCGGTTCGTACGCGCCGTCACCGCGACCAACGAGGCCGGCTGGCCTTGGTCGTTCGCGTAGGCCTCCCGCCTGGCCGCCGTCCACGTCGAGGCCCCCGAGTCCCAGGCCTCGGCCAGGGGCACCATGTGGTCGATGTCCAACCGGGAAGCGTCGGTGACACTGACCGCGTCGTAGTACGACTCCCAGCTCCCCCCGGACAGGGTGCAGCCCGGCCCGATGGTCGGGTAGTCGACGGCCTCCGCGAGCAGCACCTCCTGGCGGGTGTTGCAGCCGTCGGCCGGCTGGTCGCCCGCGTTCCAGTGACGGAAGGAGGTACGCCGGTAGCCGGTACGGTCCTCGGCCGCCAGGGAAAGCGCCGAGATCGCCACGCCCATCGGAAGGACCTGCGGCACGGCCTGAGGCGCGGCGTCGGCGGCGTGTGCGGGGGTGGGGCAGGCGAGAGCGAAGGCCGCGGCGGCGGCAGTGCAGGCCCTCTTCATGGTGATCATCACGGGAGGGGTTGTATCGGCCCCACCCCTCCACCGGAAGGCCGCGAGTACGTGGTTCACCCTCCCGGGGCCGCGCATTCACCGCTGAAACGCCTCTGCACCCCCCTGCCACCGCCACTCCGGCCAACCAAGCGGTGGCGGTCACTGTGCTCGGGGCCGCAGGCCGCCCAACACGCATCGGCGGGCGGCCTCCTCGCTGGCGCCGAGTGTGCGAAGGGCGCCAAGCTCCTGTTCCAGATTTCACCGAGCGCGAGGAATGCAAGGCGACCGCCGTGACCACGAACTCCCCGTTCGCCGAGTGGGACAAGGCCTTCGGCGACCCCCGTCTCTGCGCGGCCATCGCCGACCGGATCAGCTTCCGCTGCACCCTCATCCAGACCGGTACCGAGTCCTACCGCTTCCGCGTCACCGAAGCAGAACGCCGCAGCCCCTGACCGTCTCCCGAACGGTTCAGTCGCGACCGGAGAGAGGAGGCTGCGGTTCCAGAACACGCAACGCAGCTTGTGCTGCCTCTCCTCTCTCCGTCCGTGCCAGCGACTCCAGCGCGTCGCGATCCGCCCACGCGCACGCCTCACGCAGCTCGGTGGTGAGATCGAGCCCGATCTCCTGGCCGATCCAGTCCGCGATGACGAGCGCGTCCGCCACGACGGTCGGATCGGCGGCGATCTCCGGCCCCAGCAGGGCAAGCCCGCCGTCATTGGCGCCATGGGCGAGCGCGAGCGCCACAAGCGTCCACCGAGCCGTCCGGTCTGCGGGATCCCGTGCCAGCCGCTCGATGGCGAGAGCATCAAGCTTGTGGACCGTGACATGATCGTTGGCCCAGCCCCGCCAGAACTCGTCGTCTCGCGGCAGGTTCTCCAGGACTTGGAAGCCGTCGCTCAAAGCCCGCACCATGCGCTCTGCGAACTCGCGGTGGCCGGTGTCATCTCCGGCCTGCCGCAGTGCGTCGACCTCGTTCTGGCTCATCGACACATCATCGACGGCCGACGCGCCCGTCGCCTCCGAGAAAGAAGACGGGCCCTTCCGAGCCGCGCCTGTCAGGGACACGGATCAGCAGAACCCTGACCGCAGAGCTACTGGCCCACCCAGCACGGACACCGCAGACACACCGACGAGTATGTCACCCGATCATGGACTTCTGTCGCTCTCCATCTCCCGCACAGCCGGCCCAACACGGCTCCCGAAACCACCATCCCAGCGGCTCTCGTTCACCCCGCCGAAAACAGCCCATGCCGTGACCTGACCTGCCTGACGCGGTTGTTAGGCCCGTGGACAACACGTTGCGAGCCACCTCTGAGAATTCCTGGCGTTCCCCGTTCGAGACTGCGACAGGCGAAGAGAGCAGTCTCACGACGGACATCAGGGAGGCGATGGGTCATGAAATCACCGAGCCCAGCTACACCATCGACATGGCGTGTGCGGCCGCCGAGGCATCCGAGGCCCTGTGCGTCCAGCTTCGTAGCCAGTGGTCGCTGTATACGCCGCAGCAGGCCGCGACGGTGGCATCCGCGCTCTACGCGCAGGTTTCTGCGGCCGCCGAGGCGCTGCGGGGCGTCAGTCGGGTCCTCGGGCAGATGACTGCCCGAGGCGATACGGGGCCCGTCTCCGATCCCGGGGACCAGGTCGATGGCTCCGTGCCGGAAACGTCGGCGCGGCTCTCGGCAGCGGCTGAAGCGATCGACGCAGTCGTTGGTGATCACGCCGGTCCGGCGGTGGGTTCCCTTCTTCGGATGCCGTCGACGGCACCGCTGCCGGCCGACGTCCATGAAGCGGTGGCGGCCGCAGCCGCGCTTCTGGGGCCCACCACCGCCCTGACCGAGTGCGATCCCTCGACCCCCACACCGGGTATACCCGCTGAGCTGGCCGACTGTTGCGGCTGCGAGATCGACATCGAACACCGCGGGCAACTTCTCACCTTCGGCAGAGGCGACGGCTGCTGGTCCGTGGACCTCAAGGTGGTGATGCCGGACAGCATCGCGTTCTACGAGAATGTCGCCGAGCTCGGAGTCAGCCTGGAGACGGCTCACCCCGGTCACCTCGCCGAAGAGATCCGGCGGGTCCTGCCCACGTGAGCGACCGACGCGGTCCCGGCCAACGAGTGCGTCGACGAAGGCTCGGCGATGCGCGACACCCGGCTCCGGCGCGGTACAAGGCGAGCCGGCCGCCTCGGCGAAGTGCCACTGCGTGGCCCCGGGCCGCTCCCCACGGCCGGCCGGTTGTGTCGCCGGGGTTGTCCACCGTCGGGCTGTTCCGGCTGCTCGTCACGGCGCCCTTCTGGAGCGCCGTCACGGTCAGGTGCGTTGTCGTGCGGCTTTGAGTGCGTGGATGTGTGCGGGGTCGCGGCCGGTGATGTCGGCGCAGTGGGTGGGGGTGTAGCCGAGTTCGGTGAGGATTTCGAGGTCGTCTTGGAGGGTGTTGCGGGTGGGGTGGCGGTGGCGGCCGGTGCGGGTTTGGACTTGGTGGGTGAGTTCGTCCCAGGCGCGGGCGGTGAGGTCGGTTCCGCAGACCAGGGCGGTCCAGTGGGTGGCGAGGGTGTCGAAGGTGTCGTGGAGGGCTTCTTCGGCGCGGGCGGGTGCCAGGCGGGCGTGGGCGTAGGCGTGGTAGTGGGGGTGTTGGAGGGTCAGGAAGGCCTGGTAGGCGAGGTTGAGGGTGGTGTCGGTGGTGATGGCGATGGTCGTGGTGTGGGGCATGGTCGTTCCCCGTGGTCGGGTGGGGTGGGTCGCGGCTAGCGGTGGGGTGGAGTGGGGTGCGGTGCGGTGGCGGCGAGCCAGAGGGGCTGGAGTTCGGCGGGCCGGCCGCGCAGGGCGAAGATCAGGCGTGAGGTGCGGTGCCAGTCGGGCAGGATCGCGTCGGTGAGGACCTGGTGGATCTCTTCGGCGGTGAGGGTGTCTCCGGTGCGGTGGCGGAGGTGTTCGGGGCTGGGGCAGCCGCTCGCGAGGAACAGGGCGCGCAGGGCGGTGTGGAGTTTCTGCCGTGCGTCGGCCTGTCCGTTGGAGGTGCGGTCGCGGCCGGGGTTGCCGGGCGTGGGTGGGCGTTGTGCCGCTTCCCACAGGTCCCGGAGTTCGGGTTCGTGCCCACCGCAGACCTGGGCGAAACGCAGGACGACGTTCCAGGAGGGGCGGCGTGCTCCGGACAGGACGCGCGAGACGTAGGAGGGGGAGATCTCCATCTCCGCAGCGCACTGGGCCAGGGTTCGCCCCGTGCCGCGTTGAAGGAACGACAACGCGGCGGCGAGTTGTTGGGCAGGCGTCTGGCTCGGGGGCGCGCCGGGGGTCAGGGTCGCCGCGAGGGTGCGCGAGCGGGCGGAGCGCAGGCGTTCGAGGCGTCGTTCCAGGCTGGCGGCCCTCCAGCGCTTGCGCAGCCGTTCGGGACTCACCCCAAGCGGTTCGGCGAGCACCTGCCAGGAGTCTCCCTGGAGGCGACTGCGGTGGATGACGGCGGCCTCGCTGTCCTGGAGCAGGGGCATGAAGTCGTTGAGCTGGGACAGGAGGGCCACGCCCGGGGTCGAGCCGTGCGCGGCGGCCAGGTAGGCGCTGGCCCGCTGGTTGATGACCTCGGCCGTGTGGACCACCGCGTCGTCCGCCTCGGCCGTCGCAGGCGCGGGCGACGACGAAGCGGTGGGCGTGGGCCCGCAGCGGACGCAGGCGGTGGGGCGGGCGGAACTCGGGGTGCGGCGGCAGGCCGGGCAGGTCCGCGGTCGCGGCGCTGCGGTCATGCTGAAGTGCCTTTCAAAAACAGGGGGCGTGCCGGGGCGAGGGGGGCAGGACCGGTCGTCGATGCCCGCCGTGCCCGGCGCGAAGGGCGATGAAGGCGGCGGGGCGGGGCGGCGCCGCCCGCTCGGGGGCGGCGCCGCCACGGTCACCGTGCGTGCTGGAACTCAGGTTCGACTGCCGCGAACGCGCCGGTAGACGACGTGGCCGCCGTGTGCGGCGGCCAGCAGAGCCGTGGCCACGGCTAGCGTCTGGGGGTGCTCCGGCAGGCCCTGGATGCAGATGATGGGCAGCACGGTGACGGCGATGAACGCGCCGGCGCGCATCGTGACCGTCAAGTCATCGGCCCGAAGGGTTTCGCCGCTGGTGGAGGGCGGCATGATACTTTCGGCACCTAACGCTGGCGACCATTTGGTACGCGGGCGGCGATTACGGTCAGACGGCATGAAAAGTCACCTCAGGTCCTTCTCGTGTCGGCGTGGGAGCCGTGTCGTGGAGTTCGAACCCGGACCCTGGCTTGGTTTGACGGCCCGCCAGGGTCCTGGTCTTTCCCGGGATTTGACCCGGTGTGCGGGAACACTACGCGGGCCTGAGGTCGTCACGCCACGCAATCGGGTGCCTACGGGCGTTGACGCCCAGGGCGGCCATGTCACGGGCCGTTCACTCCGATAACACATATCCGAGCACAAATTCGATCGCGATCGATCGCGACCGCTCCACGCTGATCCGATAGTGCGGTAAACCATCGCCCCGCGCGGCGAATGTCACCGAATGTGGCACCTTCCGGCACACCCAAAGGCATATGCCAAAGGAAGAAGCCAGGCCCCACCGGTTAGCACCGTGCCCAACGCCACCCCACGCCCCTCCCCCGCCACCCGGCGCACCACCTCCCCCCGACCAACCCCTCGAACAGCGCCCCACCCCCCTCCTCCCCTTCAGGAACGAGGCAGCAGAGCACACGGGCCGGGAAAGCGAGCCAGCAGCGGTGCGAAGGTGGCCCGGCTCGGGCCGTAGGTGTCGCCGAGATGACGACGCCAGTAGGCACGAACGCACTCCGCCGGGCGTGGACGTGCGCGTCGATCGAGGACGCGGGGGTTGACCGGTGGGCAGGGACCACCCCTCGACAGGAACACGGGTGACGCCGGCGGCGCGCAGCGCACATGTGCGGTACTGCCCGTTGACAACGGCTGGTGCCCGCTTTGTCCAACAGGTCGGGTCCCCCGCGAAAGCCCCCGCCCACCGCCGCTGCTCCTCGTCCAGCGGATGCGGGCGCGTCGACGGCCCGCATGCCTTCGGTACGGAGGTTCGGTTGCAGGCGCCGTTCGCGATCAGCATCGACACCGGCGTCGGGTTCGGGTAAGGCCCTTCCCTGCCCGCAGCGCCGGCCGGGTTGCGGTACGAGCGGAACCGGGCGTTTGCGCGGTTCCGCTCGTACCGGCCCGTATACGGCACAGCTACTTGATGAGGCTGCGCAGGGCGGGGATGGCGGCGCCGGCGCTGGTGATGCCGGTGACGATGCCCAGGGCAACGGGAGCGCCGCCCAGGGCGGTCAGGAGGCCCAGGACAGTGCCAATGACAAAGGCGATCAGAAGGACGACGGTCGTGTGCAGGGACAGGAACGGCGGGGTTTCAGGTGTGGTCATGCCTCCAATCTCCAGCGTCCAAGCCTGTGACCTGGCCAAACGGAACGATCCCGGAGAATTCTGATCACGTCGCTGTGCTCGTTGAACGGCCGCGGTGTTCAGCGGAACACGGACCGGCGTTCGGATGCGTTCCAAGGCGTTCAGGAATGTTTCGAGAAGTTCAGCGCGGAACGCCCAGCCCGCCCTAGCCTGGCCTGTCACCGACACAGCACAGGGGTGAGGATGACGAAGCCGGGTGCCACGGGCAGCTACGAGGAACTGCTTCGCGAACAGGTTGCCGAACTGATCGCGTTGAAGGTCCGCGCGGGCAATCCGTCCCTGCGCGACATCCACAAGCGGGCCCGGACACTGTTCGCCGACGAGAAGGCCGCCCTGCCGCCCTCCGCGCTCAGCGGCATGTTCAACGGCGGCTACGCCGGCCGGGACAAACTGCTGCTGCTCGTACGCACCCTCCTATCCTGGGACCGGGCCGGCCAGGACTGCGCCCCGCCCACCTACGGCGACCCCGCGCTCGACCCCTGGCACGACCGCTGGGAAGCCATCACCAAGGCCCGGCCCCCTCGCCAACGCGCCCGACCGACAGCGCCCGACATCCCTCCGACGGTCCAAGCCGGCGAAGCCGCGCCTGCGCCACCCCGTGCCGTCTCCGAACAGGCCACGGCACAACCAGCCCCACCCGCCAAGGCGACTCGGCCGCGCCAATGGTTCGTCAAGCTCCCACCCCTCGTAGGCCACACCAGCTCGGTTTGGGTGCTGCGGTTCTCCCCTGAAGGCACCGTACTTGCCACCGGCTGCTACGACGGCACGGTCCGGCTGTGGGACCCCACCACCCACCGGCCTCTTGGTGGGCCTCTCACCGGCCACACCGGCCCGGTTATGGGTATGGGGTTCTCCCCGGGCGGGACCGTCCTAGCTACCTCCGGCGACGACGGCACGGTTCGGCTGTTGGACCCCAGCACCCACCAACCCCTCGGTCAACCCCTCGCCGGCCATACCGGCGCAATCTGGGGAGTGGGGTTCTCCCCCGACGGCACCCTCCTCGCCACCGCGGGCCAGGACCACACGGTTCGGTTGTGGGACCCCACCACCCACCACCCCCTCGGCGAACCCCTCACCGGCCACACGGGTCCGGTCATGGCGGTGGGGTTCTCCCCGGACGGCACCCTCCTCGCCACCGCGGGCCAGGACGGCACGGTTCGGCTGTGGGACCCCACCACCCACCACCCCCTCGGCGAACCCCTCACCGGCCACACCGGCAGGATCCGGGCTGTGGGGTTCTCCCCCGACGGCAACATCCTGGCCACCGCCAGCGAAGACGCAACGGTGCGGTTGTGGGACCCTGCCACCCGCCGACCCGTCGGCGAACCCCTCACCGGCCACACCGGCATGGTCGTGGCGGTGGCGTTCTCCCCTGACGGCACCCTCCTCGCCACCACCGGCGGCGACAGAGCGGTCCAACTGTGGAAGCAGGTCGACCCGGTTGGGCCACAAAATGCCCTGGGAATACGGGCATTGGCCCACTTGCTTCAGGAGGGGCTACCCATCGCTTTACCCGCAATCACAACAACGGGAGCGGTCTATGGGGTGGCGTTCTCCCCCGACAGCACCCTCCTCGCCACCACCGGCGAAGGTGCAACGGTTCGACTGTGGGACCCCACCACCCGCCGGCCCGTCGGCGAACCCCTCACCGGCCACACCGGCACGGCCGCAGCGGTGACGTTCTCCCCCGGCGGCACCCTCCTCGCCACCACCGGCCGGGATCACACCGTGCGTCTGTGGGACCCTGACACCCGCCGAACCATCGGCCAACTCATCACCGGCCACACCGGCGGGGTCGCAGCGGTGACGTTCTCCCCCGACGGAACGCTCCTAGCCATCACCGGCCAGGACCGCACGGTGCGGTTGTGGGACCCTGCCACCCGCCGGCCCGTCGGCGAACCCCTCACCGGCCACACCGGCGGGGTCGCAGCGGTGACGTTCTCCCCCGACGGAACGCTCCTGGCCACCGCCGGCGAAGACTTGACGGTGCGGTTGTGGGACCCTGCCACCCGCCGGCCCGTCGGCGAACCCCTCACCGGCCACACCATGACGATCATGGCGGTGGCATTCTCCCCCGACGGCGCCCTCCTCGCCACCACCGGCCAGGACCGCACGGTGCGACTGTGGGACCCCACCACCCATCGCCCCGTCGGCGAACCCCTCACCGGCCACACGAACCCGGTAACAGCAATGGAGTTCTCCCCCGACGGCACCCTCCTCGCCACCGCCAGCGAAGACCGCACGGTGCAGCTGTGGGACCCGATCACCCGCCGACCCGTCGGTGAACCCCTCACCGGCCACACCCGCGGGGTCACTGCGGTGTGTTTCTCCCCCGACGGCACCCTCCTCGCACACCGCCAGCTACGACCGCACGGTCCGGCTGTGGGTGATGCCTGCCCTGGGCTCAAGACTCCATGGATGAAGGAGCACTGCACCAGCCATGCTCCGAGGCGAAGTCGGTCCTGTTGGACGGCTAGCGAAACCACGACGGCAACCTGCCTGAAGCCATCCCACAGACATCCGGTCTGCTATCCGTGGAACGGCTCCAGACCCGCCCCGCGATCAACACCCATCCAACCACCTGCCTGGAGCGACGAGGGCTTAGCGCACGATCTACGCCGTTGCTCCGAAGGCCCCGACTCGGCGCCGCCCACGGCCGGACTGCCCCAGGCAGGCCCAGGCTGGGAAACCGGGCGCAGGGCTTCGTGTTCAGGGCCGAGAATCGGCACTACGCACATAGGAAGGCCACTGCCGTGATGGACAACCTGCTCTTCGACGAGCCGATCGGCTCGATTGCCGTCAGCCCGCGGGACGACAGCCTGCTTCTCCTCAAGGCCCTCGGCACCCACACGCTCCAGCTCGCCCTGGATATCCATGTGCCGAAGGCGCCGGAAGCGGGTCGCGTGCTGATGCTGGAGACCAGCCTCCAGGCCCCGCACGCCAACGGCATGCCCATCGCCCTGGCCGGCTCGAACACCACCCTCGCCTTCCGTCCCGACCAGCGCACCTACCACCGGTTCACCTACACGTTGACGAACCCTCAGCTGCGAGCCCTGGAGGAGAACCGCTCCGGTGACCTGCGTCTGGAGATCGCCGTTCGCGCGGTGCTCCCGCAGGCCGCCGCCGGCCTCTACCCGGGATGTTCGGACATTCGGCTCTACCTCACTGTCGCCGAGAGCCGCTGGAGGCAGCAGCTCGAAGCCTTGGGCCCCTCCCTCGCCGTCGAAATGTCCGTGCCCTTCCCTGCAACCGACGATCCTCGCCGCGAGGCCGTGCAGTACCTGCTTACCGCCCAGAGCCGACTTCGCAGTGCCGACATCGACGGCGCGCTCCTCGATGTCCGCCGGGCCCTGGAGTACATCCGTGAGAACAGCGGTTGGCCCCAGCCCTCCTCCAAGAAGTCGCCCGACCAGCTCACGAAGGAGGAGCGCTGGGCCGCTACCGCCAAGGCCCTGGAGAGGCAGGCCAGCAGCGCCCTGCACAAGGACGCCCTCACCAAGACGTTCATCTACACCCGGGAAGAGGCGGAAACCATGATCGCTGCGACGGCCGCCCTGCTGCGCCTGATCTGACCGTCGCCTCGGGGGCAAGCAACGGCGGCCCCGTGCACCGCGTACGGTGGGGGCGTGCCATCCGATCCGCAGGCGCAGCGTTGGGGTCGATTCCGGTTTCAGGTCCGAGCCGCAGTCGCGGTGCGGCCTCCGCGGACCAAGCGGTCAGGTAGGGGCGCGGCCGAGGAAGCCGGAACGAACTGCCCGTGCTCGCTTCCGGAGGAGCGTGTCCGGATTTCCGGACACCAGGCGCCCCAAGGGAGAGCGGGAACCTCACCCGGCCACGGTGATCGCCCGGACCGGCGCTGTGCGGGTGGGGCGGTCGTGTTCGGACCGGAGTGGACCCGATCGATCGCCTGGAGCCCCACACTGGGGAGCTCTGGCGATCTCGTCTGGCGTACAGGACGGACTACGGTGGAAGCGGGCGGGGCCCGCGGCGATTCCAGCACCGCGGGCCCCGCTCTGCGTTGTGCTGTCCGGTCACCCGCCGGCCGGGTCGTAGTCGGTGAACTGGCCGCACCAGTGGAACGAGGACCGCCCCCGGGTCGGGAGGGTGTGCGGGGCGAGGCCTCGCAGCCACCTCACCTCGGCTGTCACCCGGTGCGCCTCACAGGCGTACACGGTGCGGTCCAGGCTCATGTCGTTCTCGTCGTGGCCGTCACCGCTGTAGCCCTCCACCAGCCACACCGCCGGGGCGGTGCAGCCGTTGACCTTTCCGAACGTCGGCATCATCCGTTCCTTTCGTCGGGTCAGCCGGGGTATCCGGCTGCGATCAGGTCGGCCGCGGCTTCGCGCCGTTCGCCGGCGACGGTGCGCGAGACGTTCAGCGCCGTGCCCACGTCGTCCAGGGACACCAGCGCCTTCAGGGACTTCGCGTCCGTCCGGTCCGGGCGTGCCTCGGTGGGCAGAGCGGCCCATGTCGTGAGGATCATGCGTGCGGCCTTGCGCTCTGCCCGCTCGCGCGCCGGGAGTTTCGCGTGGTCCTCGGCCTCCAGGGCGGCCAGCTCGGCGCGATGCGTGGCGGCTCGGTGTTCCGCCGTGCGTCGTTCGGCCTCCGCCGTCGCCTCGGTGGCCGTCGCCGTCGCGAGGCTGGCCTCCGCCGTTCGTCGTTCGGCCTCCGCGGTCGCGAGGCGTTGGTCGGCCGCCTTCCGCTCGTGCGTCTGGGCGTCCTCTGCGGCTTTCGCGGTGGCCTTGTGGTTTTCCGCGGCCTGCCGGCGGGCGCTCGTCTCTCGGGCCAGCGCTTCCGCCTCGGCAGCCGTGCGTTCCGCTGATTCTTCGCGTTCGGCGGCGCGTTCCGCCGAGGCGGCGTCGCGTTCCGCCGTTCGGCGGTTGGCCTCCGCCGTCAGCTTGGCGGTGTGCGCGGCGGTCTCGGCCTCGACGGTGGAGACTGCTTCGGCGGCGCGGGCCTCCGCCTCGGCCACGGTGGTCTCGGCCGTGATCCGGTGTTCGGCTGTGGTCACCGTGGCGGCGATCTCCATGCGTCGCACTTGTGCCGCCGCCGTTCGTTCCTCGGCGTCGAGTTTCCGTTGCTCCTCGTGTGCTGCCGCGGCTGCGGCCCTGGCTTGCTCGTCGGCGGCGCGTTTGGCCTCGGCGGCCTTCTTCTCCTCGGGCAGTGCGAGCGCCTGGTTTACCGTCAGGCCGTAGGGCGCCAGGGTGAAGGGGAGGAGGGCTGTGGCTCCGGCCTTCTTCTTCCAGCCGCGGCCGTGCTTGTGCTGGAGCCACGCGCGGTAGACGGTGCGCTCCTTCTCCATGGTGACCATCTGCGTGTAGGAGGTGATCTCCCACAGCTTCATGCGTCGCCAGAGTTTCCAGGTCGCGACGGGGGCGAGCAGCCATCGGTGAAGCGGTACGCGTCCGGTCTCGGCCGTCAGCTTCAGACGGTTGGTCTTGATGATCAGGTGGCGTACGGCCTCGACCACGGCCACGAACAGGACGGGCATGACCGCGTGCATCGCTGCGCCCAGGGGGTCGTCCAGCGGCGGCTTGTCACCGGAGTAGGCGTTGAACGCGACTGTCGCCAGGGTCAGGCCGTGGGCCAGCAGGCGAAGGAGGGGCTTGGGCATCCGCCGCCACACCAGGATCAGGTCCAGGGCGTACATGGCGACGATCCCGGCGTCGATGCCGATCGGGAAGACGTACGCGAAGTCTCCGAATCCCCGTCGTGCCGCGAGCCCGCGCAGGGCGTCGTAGGAGCCGACGAAGCCGATTCCGGCGACGACCGCGGCGCAGTTTCCGGCGGCGATGATCAGGCCGCGCAGCGCGCTGGCGGACCATGCGCGAGGCGCGACCGGAGCCGCCGAAACGGTGGGCGGAACGCTCGACTCGATGGGCGGAGCGGACTCGTTGGTGGGCGGAGCGGCGGTCGGGGCGGCCGACGTGGGGTGTTGGGTGACCGGAGTGGGCACGGTGCCGGCCGGGCTCGGGCCGGTGGTCGACTCGATGGTGCTGGTCAATTTCTCTCCTGTGCCGGTTCGGAACCCGGGCGGGCCGGAACCCGCCCGAATGTCGCTGGATGTTGTGCGGTGGCGCTGCCCCGAACCTCCCGGGGTGCCTTCCGCGGTGCGCAGGGTGGTGGTCAGTCGCCGGATTGCGGGTGGGGGCGGGCCGGCGGCGGCTGCGGCTCGGTGCGCCCGTCCCGCTCGTGCGCGGTGGGCCTCTCCGGAAGGGCCGGCGCCGTCACCGGCAGTCCCGGCACAGGCCGTTCACGGTCTGTTCCTCGTTCCAGGTGCCGCAGCGCGAGCACTGCCACAGGTGGGCAAGGACGCCCCACAGCCGCCTCACCGCCGGCTCCCGACGGCGAGGGCCAGCAGGCGGGTGGTCCAGCCACCGCAGGTGCGGCACACGTACTGCCGGGACCTGGCGTCGTGCTTCATCGGTCGGCCGTGGCACACCGGCGCCGTGTGGCGGGCCATCAGCCGTTGTCCTTCTTGGCTCCGGGAACCAGCTTCGCCGGCGTCAGGTGGTGCCCGCCGCGCGACGCCTGGTAGGTCGTCTCGTGCCTGGGGTCCGGCTTCGTGCCGGGGGCCATCGGCATCGTCTTGCGAAGTGCCATGATGGGGACTCCTGTTCCGTGAAAACGGGATGGTGTGCCCCGGGGCGGCCGCCCTACTGCCAAGAAAGCCGGCCGTCTCGGGGTGTCTTGTTTTGGTGCTCCTGGCCCCTCCTCGGGGCCGGTGTCTGGGGTGTCAGGGAGGGGCGTCAGGGGCCCTGTCAGGGACCGTCAGGTGTGCGCTAGACCCGCAGGTCACAGGGCCGATAGGCTCGCCTGACGGCCCCCTGGGAAACGGTCTTGGACGGGGTCGGGGAGAGGGTCTGGACGGGGTTCGGCAGACCCCCGGGAGTCAGCCGCAGGACGGCCGGTTCGAAGGCCTCGGCGGGGGTGCTGGGAGCCACCGTGGCGGGGGTCTCCCCGACCGGCTGAGTGGGCACCCGAGTGGGGGTCGCACCGGCCGCTGCGGGGGCCTCCCCCGGGGTCCGGGCGGTGGCCTCGGAGCGGGCCTTCAGCAGGGCCCGGGGGGCCATGCCGAGGACCGCGGTCGCGGCGTCCACCCGCACCCCCACGCGGGTCGTCGGCCTGCCCTGGATTCGCATCCCGATCTCCTTGGTGGGCAGGCCTGCGCCCTCCAGCCACCGGCGCAGCTCACCCACATCCGTCCCGGCCGGGACGAGTCCGGCGTCGGTCGCGGAGGCCAGCACCGCGTCCAGGTGGACCCCGGCGCGCCGGGCCGCCTCCGCGTCCGACAACGCCCGCAGCACGTGCAGCAGCAGCGCCGTCCCGCGATCCACCGACGGACGCGGCTCCTCGATGTCCTGCTCGACGTCTCCGTCGACGTCCTGCTCCTCTTCCCATTCCGATCCCTGCTCGAAGTCGGCCCCGGTGGGCTCCTCGACCTGGTGGTGCCGCTTCGCGGCCCGTGCGGTACGGCGGGCCGCAAGAATCGCCTCGGCCTCGGCGAGAGAGGGGCCGACCGCCAGAGCGCCGGTGGTCCAGGCCGTCAGGGCGCCGGTGGTGATCAGACCGGACCAGGAGTCCCAGACCGGGCCGACCCACGCGGTGGCGGGGCCGGCCGCGACGCGGACCAGGACGGCCCCGCCGACGGCCGCGACCGCGCCTCCGAGCCCCAACAGGGCCAGGGCCTCCCACAGGGGTCGGGCTGACGCCGTACGGATCGCCGCCTCCGCCCGCGCGGACAAGACGATCGGCGCGGCCTCGTCCTCGTCCGGGTCCTCGTCCTCGTCGTCCGGGTCCTCGTCCAGCTCGGTCGCTGCGACCTTCTTCGCGGCCTTCTTCGCGGCGGCCGCGCGCTTGCGTTGCCGGGCCTCGGCGGCCTTGACGGCCTTGGTGCGGGCCGCGGCCTCCCGGGTCGGGTCCAGGGACACCGCCCGCCAGACACCGGCCGCGAGGTCCCCCAGGCACCGGCACCCCAGGCCCAGCAGCCGCCAGGACCCTCGGGTCAGCGCGACCCACACCGGGCCGATGCTGGCGCCGACGGCTCGCACCTCACCGGCTGTCCCACGCAGGCCGGCCATGCGCTGAGCGGCCATCACATGCCGCCCAGCTTCGTCGCCATGGTCGTGATCAGCGTCGTGGCCAGCGCCCAGATCCCCCCGGCGCCGGCGAACGTCCAGCCGGCGCCCAGGCCGAGAACCGCCGGCGCCCAGAGGTTCTTCCACTTCGGGATGAAGATCATCAAGGATGTCCCGAGCGCCACCGCGCCGAGCCCGAACGACCCGAAGGACAGGCCCTCCATCAGGCCGCGGGGGACCTCGGCCGCGCCGGAGGCGACGCTGCCCCACATCCCGGAGGCGGAGGCTGCCAGGGTGCTGAACACGATGCCGAGGACGCCGGCCTTGTCGCGGTCCAGCTTGATGCGGTCGCTGCCTCGCAGGCCGCTGAACAGGAGGAATCCCATCGCGAAGGCGAGGCCGGACACCCCGACCGAGCCGAGGATGGAACCGCCTCCCTCGGCCGCCAGGACGACGTCGGTGGCGATGGTCTGGGTCTGGGTCAGGGCGCTCACAGCAGGGCTCCGGGGGCGTGGAGGGCCGCCGACAGGGCGACCGTGGCAAGGGGGATGTGGGCGGCCCAGCGCAGTGGCGGGGCCCAGTCGCGGGCGTGGGCTTGGCGGTCCAGGAACGCCCAGCAGCCGGCGCCGGCCAGGGCGGCGATGACGGCGGGGGCGGCGAGCACGGGCCACGGAGCGGCCCACGCGAACACGTCCGCCACCAGACCCGTGGCGCCCTGGCCCCAGCCCAGCCCGGCGAACAGCCCGACCGGAGCGGCCCAACGGCCGAACGGCAGGTACGGGCGCAGCCACCGGCCGAGCTGCCAGCCCGCCCACCCGGCGCAGCACGCGACCGCAGCCGTGGTGACCGGAACGACCGACACGATCGCGGAGTCCAACAACATCGCACCGCCGAGGCGGTTGCCGGTCAGACCCCATAAGGCACCGTGCCCAACCGCGGCGGCACTGCCGTGATAGGCCAGCCAACCCCAGCGCGAGGCAGCGATCCTGCGCACCCCACCCGGCAGCAGCACCGGCGGGGTCTCAACGGGGGCGGCGGGTACCGCCGGAGCCGCACCACCCTCCGCACCGTCTGCGGCCGGGGTGGTCTGGTCGGTCTGGTCCGGCTTCAGCGACCACCACCGCCGCCACCCCGATGCCGCCTCGCCCTCGGTCTCGACGTCGTCGCCGGCGGCCAGCTCCTCCTCCACCTCGACAGCCTCGGCCTCGGCCTGCTTGCGCGCCTCGACCTCCGCAGCCTCCGCGCGCCGTCGCGCCTCGGCCTCCTCCCGCTGCCGCGTCCGGGCCGCCTCCGCCACCGGGTTCGGCCCGTTGAAGGCCTCCCACTGCGCCTGGCGGACCGCCTGCCGGGCCTCCCACCCGCTCACCACCGCCGGCTCGACCGGCTTCACCACGGCCTCCACCGGCGGCGCCACCACAGCGACGCCCTGCTCCGGGCCCTCGCCGTCGCCCTTGCTCTTCCGCTTCTTCCGCGCCTTCGCGGCGCCGACCGTGGACGCGCTCACCGTTGCGACCTGTTCTTCGGCCGCTTGCCGAACAGCCGCGCGTGCAACGCCCGCCGGTCCGCCTGCCGCATCCCCGCCCGTACCCCAAGGATCTTCGAGGGGGTGGAGGCGGCGGTCAGGTCCTCGCCCAGGCACCAGGCCAAAACAGGGCACTTCTCGCAAACCGCGAGCGCCGCCCGCTCCGCCGACGAGGGCGCGGCCTCGCCCGAGGTCGTCTCCCACGGCTGCGGGTAGAACACCTGCGGGTCCACGGTCACGCAGGCCGGCCCGCCCAACCGCTCCCGACGCACAGCCGGCGCGGGGGCCAGGTCCTCGTACTCCCACAGCCAGTCCAGCCAGTCAGACGGCCGCGCAGTGCTCCACCCCTCCAGCAGCGGGGGAACCCCGCGCACCGCGCTCACAGCTCCACGCCCAGCGCCCGCAGACCCGCACGCACACGCAACTCATCCCCGCCCAGAGCCAGCGCCTCCGGCGCCGCCTGGAAGGCCTCAACCAGTCCTGCGGTGCAACGCCGCGACGGTAAAACCGTCCGCGTCCTCACCGCCACGGGGCACACGCCCCGCCGAGGACGCCACCAGCGCCCCATCTCTGCAACCATCACTGAAGTCGGTCCCCTCGCAAGTGGGCTGGTCCGACTGCGGGCGGGGGGCGGCAACCCCGCGCCCGCCGCCCGGTCCGTGTTGTGAGCACGGGCCGGGCACCTGCTTGTGCAGGCGGACGCGTCCAGGCAGAAGCAGAGGTAGTCCAGTTCCGACCACCTCCATGGTTATTGCCTAGGCATTAACGAGAATGCCCAGGCTGCCCGCTGTTGTCAATAACGACTAGGCGATAAGGTGGAGGCAGCTACAGGAGGTGAAGCACTTGAGTAGTTCCGGGGACCTGGCCGCAGAGCTGCGCCGGCGCATCGCGACCGGAGCGCTCGCGGTAGGCAGCAAGCTGCCCACGAATGCCCAGCTGATGGCTGAGCACGGTGTCTCAAAGGCCACAGTCACCAAGGCGATTGCCGCGCTCGCAGACGAAGGGTTGGTGTACTCGTCCAAGCGAGCCGGAACGATCGTCCGCAGCCGGACCTCCATCCCGCTTCCACTGAGCAGGTACGGCCAGGTGCTGTCCCCGGGCGGAGCCCGGGGACCATGGGAAACGGCTACGGCCGCCATCGGGCTGGATGGACGCATGCAGTTCGTCTCGGTCGAGCGCGTCCGCGCAGACTCCGATGTCGCAGGTCTCCTGGGCCTGGCAGAGGGCGACGAACTGGTCTACCGCGTCCGCCAGGCCGTCATTCTGCCCAGCGACACCGTCCAGATCCAGCACTCCTGGTACCCGGCAGCAGTCGCCGAGGCAGCGGGACTTGACCGAGACGGAAAGGTAGACGGAGGCATCTACGGGGCCCTTGTCGGCGCCGGCCACCGACCCACCGTCGCCAGCGAAACCGTCAGCGCCCGAATGCCCACCGAAGACGAAGCCGCTCGACTCCGTATTGGTGGGCGCGTCTGGGTCATCGCCCTGGAGCGCCTCACTCGCGACGCGGAGGGTCGAGCCCTTGAGGTGATGCGGGCGGTCGCTCCAGCGGATCGACTTCAACTCACCTACGACAACCTGCCCCTGACCGAGAGCTGACGTGTTGCAACACGTCCGGCCGCAAGCTCCATACCCCGCAGCCGGTGTGTGTCTTTTCCTTCAGTCGATGTTGGAGTGTGAAGTGGGGACCCACGATCCGCAGAACACGGTCGATGTACTACGGTCACAAGCTGCGTGGCTCGCCGCACCAGAGATGCGGGGACGGCTACGCCGCGCAGCAGGGTTCACTCAGCCCCAAATTGCGCAGGCGCCAGGCGTCGGCAGGGTGCAGGTGGCCCGTCGGGAAACCGGATATCCGGACCCCAGCGGGCAACGGCGCACGGCCTACAGCCAGCTCCTGTGTGAGCTCACGCGACAGCATCCCGAGCCCAGCCACGCCACGCCAACCTAGAAATGCTGAAGGCCGCCCCTGCGCCAACAGGAGCGGCCGATACAGCTCGACTCGCCCGCCTTCCACAGCTACGAGTCGTGTCCGGTGAGGTGACCTCGCCGGGGGTGATGCGCGTGGGCCCGGAGGCCCGCGTGGTCACCAGTACCCCAGAATAAGGGGCTCCTCACCCAGGGGCCACCATTCCGGGGCCCTGTCGGGTCACATCTGCCGTCCGCGACTCCCCGATCATGGGGAGACCCTTCCGTGCATGACCTGCACGTTTACGCGTCCGCGGCCAGCGCGACGCGGCGACGCCCTACAAGGACAAAGATCAACTTTCCGGCAGCATCCCCCGCAGGGCTCTTACGCCTGGCCTCGGCCGGGGGTGCCCGATGACCGAATCGCACCCCGCTGATCAACTCGCCGAGCTGCACGGCCCGGATCACAACCCGTTCTACGGAACGTACGTCCGCGACTGGATCGCGCTGTGTGACGCCCTGCGGGACGCCGACGTCCGCGGCTACCTGATCCTGCGCTCCCTGGTGTTCGAGGGGAAGGGCGTCAAGAACCGCGTGCGGGTCCTGACGCTCGCCGAGCTGTGTCAGCTCATCCCTGGACCCAACGGCAAGCCGTCGAGCCTCAGCCGGATCCGGGAACTGCTGCGGTGCCTGTCGACGGTCGGGCTGATCACCACCCCGGAGGGTGGTCCGGTCACCACGTCCTCAGGTGGGAAGGCCCAGGGCCGTCCGTTGCGGATCAAGATCCATGATCAGCCCGCGAACGCCTTCAAGCCGGTGTGGCCCAACACCGAGGAGAAGCTCTCTTCCGTCCGGCCGAAGGCCGCGCAGGCCGCCATCGAAGCGGCGGAGCGGGACGCCTCTCGGGCGGCAGCCAAGACGGCTGGTCGGAATTCCGACCAGCTCGGCGTTGGTTGGAATCCTGACCAGCCTGGTCGGAATCCTGACCAGGCTGGTCAGGATTCCGACCACGACCCTGGTGATGGCCTGGGCGAACCGGGCCCGTACTGCTCTTGTTGCTCTTCTCCTTTTTCTACTTCTGCGGAACCGGTGGGGTCGGCCGGAGGCCACGGTGCGGGTGGTTTGACAGGTTCGGGTGGTCGCGACGGCTCGACGACCGAAAGCCCGACCGCTGCGGGCGGCTGCGCCGCCGACTCCTCAATGTCAGCGGGTACGAGCAAGACCCTGGCCGGAACCACGAAGCCGAGGAAGCGGGCAGCGAAGGGGCCCCGTCAGGTGTCGGAGCTGAGGCCGGTAGCCGGCGAGGACGAGGTCTACGCGATGCTCGACGACCTCGGGGTCCTCGGTTCCCCGGCCGCCCGCATCTCCACCCTGCGCCGCGCCGTCCGGGAGTTCCTGGGGCACTACGCGGACGCCCGCTCGGGACCGTTCGCGATGTACCCGCGTCTCCCTGAGCATGCCGCCCTTCGCCTGAGCATCGGGTGGCACCAGGCCGGCGGCGCACGCCGTTCCAGCCCCGGCTACGACGGCGGGGATCGGATCGCCCGGCCGACCGGCTACCTCGCCGCGCTGCTGAGCACCCACGATTGCGACCACCCGAACTGCGAGGCGGGCGTGTTCCTCAACACCCAAGAGGAGTGCGGCACCTGCCAGTACCGGGCGGTGGAACGAGTCCGGCAGGCCCAGGCCACCAAGCTCTTTGCCGAGCAGCAACGCCGTGCCGAGGTCGAAGCCGAGCTCGCGGCTCGGAGGTCGGCTGACGAACGGGAACAGGCACACAGGGATGCGCTGAGGGAGAAGGCGTGGCGGGAGGCCCGGGCGGCCGAGGCTGCGGAGACCGCCCGCCTCCACGCCGAACTCGTTGCGGAGTTCGCCGCGCTGGACGCCCCTGCGCCTCGGCCCGTGGTTCCCGCTCCGCTCCACCCCTCCCACGACGAAGACCCCGCCGACTCCGAGCAGGACAACGCGTTCACCTCAGACGCCCTCGACGGCACCGCCGGTTTCGCTGAGGCGGCCGGGCGCGGTCGCCGGGCCGCCGAGGAACAGCGCGTTCGTGCGTTCCTGGTCGCCGAGGGAATGTACGGCACGGCCCTCGATGAGGAGATTGGTCGCAGGATGGCCGCATGGAAGGCAGAACGCCGCCGGAAGGCACAGAACGCCGACCTGACAGCCATGACCGCCCGCCCTGTTGGCGCCTGGCCGACCGTTGCCCGCGAGCAGACTGCGGAGGCCCCGTTTTAGTGGGAACTGTGACCGAACCCGATCCGTTGCTGTACCGAGGCGGGCCGGTGGAGTGGTACCCCCCTGACTGGCCGCCGCCTGGGTGACCACGCCACGGCGGATCGGTGTTGCGGATACAGCTCGTCCGTCTCATCCTCGGTCATCCGGCGTCGGTACGCACGCTGGTACTCAAGGGCCACAGTCATGCTTGAACTCTCCGAGCCCGTCGTGTTGATGGCCGGTTCACACTCTTGACGCCCCGGCGAACGTGGACGAACGTCACCCGCAAATACGCGCAATCCTCTGGACAGGAGAGATCGCCATGCCACTACGGTTCGTCGGGATAGACCCCAGCACCGGCGGTGACGGATCGCCGACCGTGTGGGTGGACGAGGAGAAGAAGGAGGTCGTCGTCCAGGGCTGGAAGCCGGACCGGGTGACGACGGAAGAGATCGCGGGGACCGAGTGGGTCCCCGGCCACGGCAAGGGGATACCCGACCACGAGGGCGTGGTGCGGATCCCGGCCCGGATGATCGAGATACTCAGGAAGGCGTGCGATGACGCAGAACGTGCCGGACTTCACGACGATGCTGAGGGCCGCTGAGCGCAGCGCGGTCCACCTGGAGATGCGCGACGTCTACAGCGTGGGCGACGAGGTGGCGGAGTTCGAGGCGTTCAAGCGCACGGGACACGTCCACCTCGACCCCACCGCGGCGTGGTGGCCGGTCTGGCTCGGTATCGTTCGCGAAACCGTCGGACGAGGCGTGGTGATGCGGCGGGCCAGGATCGTCTCCGAGCCGGTCACCGATTACATCCGGTGGGAGCACGCCGCCACACCCCTGAACATTGACGCCGGGGAACAGGTGCGCTGGCTTTCGCGTCGGCAGGCTTCGGACATTGCGCTGCCTGGGAACGACTTCTGGCTGATCGACGACACCCTCGTCCGGTGGAACCACTTCACGGGCGTCGGCGACTGGGACGACCCGAAGTACTCCGTCTCCGACGACCCCGCAGTGATCAAGCTGTGTGAGACCGCGTTCGAAACGGTGTGGGAGCGCGGCACCCCGCACGCCCAGTACACCGTCTGACCTCTACACGCCCACATGCCCGCATCTCCGTCTTCGAGCGCCCAGGCGGCCCGTGAGGCCCTCGCCGTGCGGCTGTCCCACCTCCGTAGGGACGCCGGTCTCACCGGGCGGGAACTCTCCGCTCGGTGCGGCTGGCACCCCGCCAAGACCACCCGCATCCAGAAGGCCGAAGCGCCTCCCTCGGACGCGGACATCCGTGCGTGGTGCGCCGCCTGCGGAGCCGAGGACCAGGTGGACGACCTGATCGCCACCTCCCGCGCGGTCGAGTCCATGTACCAGGAGTGGCGCAGGATCCACCGGAACGGGCTTCGCCAGGCCCAAGAGAACGCGACCGCCGCAAACGCGCAGGCGTCCCTCCAACGCGTGTACGTCTCCAACGTCGTGCCCGGGTTCCTCCAGACCCCCGCGTACGCCACCGCGCTGCTGACGAACATCACCCACTTCCAGGGCACTCCCGACGACGTCACCGAGGCGGTCGCCGCGCGTGTAGCCCGGTCCCGATTCCTCTACGAGGGCACCCACCGGTACGCGGTGCTCCTGGAGGAGTGGGTGCTGCGTTCCCGAATCGGGGACGCAGCCGCGATGGTCGGCCAGCTCCGCCACCTGCTCACCGTGATGCCGCTCGCCTCGGTCTCCCTCGGAGTCATCCCCTTCAGCGCCGAGCGCACGGTCTGGCCGCTGGAGGCGTTCTACCTCTACGACGACCGTCAGGTGGTAGTGGAAACCCTCACCGCACGGATCGGTGTCACCCAGCCCCGAGAACTTGCCGACTACGCACAGGCGTTCGCCGGGCTTGCGGAAATGGCCGTCTACGGCGACGACGCCCGCGCGCTGATCTCGGCCGCGATCGACGCCCTCGGGTGAGAATCCGCAATTCCCCGCAACTTCGTTGAGGGCTTCCACGGTCTCTCCCTACGTTGGTCATCGCACCCCGGAGCACGCCTACCGCTCCGGGAAGTGCTCCCCCCAGCAACGGACCGCAGGCTCCGTCCTCGCGCCTTCCTGCGGTCCGTTGCGTCCCCTGTCGGAGAGGAGCAAGGCCATGACCCCCTCCCTGCCGCGCCGGAAGCCCGGAGCCAGCGGACGCACCCTTGCCATACAGGAGCCGAGCCCCGGGACGCCGAGCCGGGCCCTGCGCGTCCGCGCGGTCGGCGGCTGGGAGAAGTTCATGAGCCGCACGGACATGCAGCCCGCGGAAGGTGCGCAGTGAGTGAGCGCCCAGCCTGGCTGCACGAGGGCGCCCGCGTCCTCGACCCCGGCCGCGACACCGAGGGGATCGTGCAGTTCGTCGGGGAGTGGGTGGACCCCCGCACTCGGCGCCTCATCCCCGAGGCGATCTTCCTGCGGCCCGAGGGCGGCGGCGTCGAGTGGGTCGTCGACGACCACCGGGCCCTGCGCCAGGCCGAGGCCCACTGACCCCACAGACTCCCCGCCCCGAACTCCTACAGCACAGCCCGGGGCGGGTACTCCCTGCCGGACCACCGGCCGGGAGAACAAAGGGAAGAAAAGGAGTACGTGATGAACGGGAACGCTCCCGCACAGAACGGTGACGGCCTGCTCGTCGCCCGCCAGTCCATCGCCGCCGCCCGCACCCGCGCGCAGCAGGAGTCCGACGGCGGCTCGACCGGCGTCTCCGACTCCAACGACTGATCGGAGTCGATCCCGTGACCACCTTCACTGAGGTGGTCGAGTGCCTCGGCGGGGACTTCCCCGCCGGGGCTTTCGGCCGCCGGCACCGTGTGTGGACCAACGTCGCCGACTTCTCCGGACTGCTGTCCTGGGACGACGTGAACGAGATCGTGGCCCGCGGCCGGCTCGAAGCCCCGCGCCTGCGTCTGCACCGCGACAGCGAACAGGTCCCCTGGCAGACCTACGCCACCCCCGTCACCACCAGGCGGAGCACGGTGTGGCAGCGGATCCAGCCGTCCCGGCTACACCAGCAGCTCAAGGACGGCGCGTCGCTCGTACTGGACGCTGTGGACGAGCTGCACGCCCCTGTCGAGGACCTCGCCCGGGACCTCGAAGCGATCTTCCGCTCGCACATCCAGGTCAACATGTACGCCTCGTGGACCGGTCGGGAAGGCTTCGGTACCCACTGGGACGACCACGACGTCGTGGTGGTCCAGCTGGAAGGGGCGAAGCGGTGGCGGATCTACGGCCCCACCCGCGTCAACCCGATGTACCGGGACATGGAGGCGCCCCAGCCGCCCGAGGGAGAGCCGCTCGCGGAGATCATGCTGCGGGCCGGAGACATGCTCTACCTGCCGCGCGGATGGTGGCACGCCGTGGCCGCCACCGAGGGCCGCTCCCTGCACCTGACGTGCGGGCTCCAGACCACGACCGGCGCCGACCTGATCGGCTGGCTCTCCCACCGGCTGCGGGGCTCCGAGACCGTTCGGGCCCACCTCCCCGCCTTCGGGAGCGTCGCCGAACAGGCCACATACCTCGAAACCCTCCGCAAGGAAGTGGCCGAGGCCCTGCACGACGGCGTGATCAGCGAGTACCTCGACCACCGCGATGCCACCGAACCCGGCCGCCCTACCCCCTACCTGCCCTACCTGGACGCCGTCCCCGCCGAGCCGGACCTCCGGGTGCGCCTGGTCACCGCGAGGGCCCGGACCACGACCAACACCGAGGGTCAGGTGGCGCTGCTGGCTGGCGGCGAACAGTGGACTTTCTCACCGGCCGCCGGCCCCGTCATCACCCCGCTGGTCGCCGGGGAAAGCCCCACCCTGGGCGACCTCGCCGAGGCCGCCGGACTGAGCGTCGAGCAGGTCGCCGCTCTCGTGACCGAGCTGGTCTCCGCAGACGTCGCCACGGTGATGAGCCGATGACCACCGAACTCGCCCTCGGCACCCACCACTGCGAGGACATTCCCCGGGCGGCGGCCCACGCTGTCGCCCGGGGGGCCTCCTGGATCGACACCGCCCCCAACTACCGCGCCGGATTGGCCCACCCCCAACTCGCCCCGGTCCTCGCCGAGCACCCGCAGGTCAAGGTGTCGACGAAGACGGGATTCTTCGGGAAGGACGAAGCCGCCGCAGCCGTTGCGGAGGGCATCCTCACCGAGCACCAGGCTCCCGCCGGCCACAGCCTCGCCCCCGAGTTCCTCCGTTGGCAGACAAACCGCTCCCTCGCCTGTCTGGGCCGCGCCGACATCGTGTTCGTCCACAACCCCGAGCACGCCCGCCTCGACCGCGCGCAGCTGCACCAGGGGCTCCGGGACGCCTTCGCAGTGCTGGAGGAGTACGCCCACGCCGGGCACATCGGCGCGTACGGGGTGGCCACCTGGTCCGGGCTCGACACCGCCGAGTTCAGCGTGACCGAACTCCTCACCCTCGCCCGCGAAGCCGCCGGAGGACAACATCACCTCCGCGCCGTACAGCTCCCCGTCTCCCTCGTCACGGCCCGGCCCATCAGCCTCGCCCTCGACGGCCGCGGCCCCCTCGTCCAGGCCCGCGCCGCCGGACTGGACGCATTCGCCTCCTCACCCCTTCACGGGGGACAGCTTCCCGGCCTGGTGACACCCGAACTCGCCGAACTGATCGAGGCCGGTCTCGCACCCACCCAGGCCGCCCTGCGCATCGTCGCGTCCACGCCAGGAGTGACGCGGGTTCTCCTCGGCACGCACAACCCGGCACACTGGGACGCCGCCCGGCAGACCCTCGCCCGGGATCCGCTGCCACCCTCGACCCTGCGGAAGGTACTCGATGTTCTCGGAACCTGACGAACCCACCGCGAGCAGGATGCGCACCGCCAGGACCACCGCCTGCACGGCTCTCGGTATCCAGGACCGTGCGGAGGATCCCATCTGGGGCTACGAGGGCCGCACCCTCTCCGGGCGGGTCACCAGCACCGACGGAGACGAGTGGCTGCGCATCGTCGGCGCCACCGAGGACCGTGCGAAGGGCAAGCTCTGGGACGGCCCCCGCACCGCCGAGGAGGCCCTCCCCGCGGCCGTTCCCCGTCCGGCCCTCCACCGCCTTCTCGACTGGACCGCCGACGGCTGGGGCTACCGCGCCGAACTGTACGAGCACACCCCGCTCGGCGTCGTCTCCCGCAGCCCCGTCCTGGAGCACGACGTCGACCTCCCGGAGCTCTGGTGGAGGGGACTGCCGCTCGCCCTGGACGCGCTTGCCGGCGTCGCCACCTTCCGGGAAGCCGTGCGCGAGGAGTACATCCGCCGCGTTGTCCCCGAGTTCACCGGTCACGCCGTCGGCGAGATCCAGTGGTCCACTGCCCACGGTGACTGCCACTGGGCCAACCTCGCCGGCCCCAAGCTGCTGATCCTCGACTGGGAAGGCTGGGGCACCGCCCCGGTCGGCTTCGACGCCGCCCTCCTGCACATCTACGCCCTCCAGACTCCGGACACCGCTGCCCGCGTCCGCCAAGCCCTCGCGCACGCCCTCGACGACCCGGCGGTGCACGTCGCCGAGCTGACCGTCTGCGCCCAGGTACTCCAGGCCGCCGATCGGACCCCGTTCTACGCCGCCCTTGCCGGGCCGGTCCGGCACTACCTCACAGCCCTCGAAAACAAGGCAGCATGATGGGCGGCCGGATCCCGCCGAAGGAGTACATCCAGAGAATCGCCAACGCGACGTCCTACGTGGGCTTCTCCTTCACCGACACCGCCGGCCGCCCCATTCAGATCCGCTCGGCCCACATGGCCGTGGACCTGACAGTGGCCGGGCCGGAACGTCGACCCCGGCGAAACCCCGTGTCCGGGTGGGGCGCCCTCCAGTCAACGCCCGCCACAGGGCGCTGAGACCGTGGCACTCACGTCCGGACGCTCTGGGGACAGGAAGCGACCCTGGAGAAACTCCGCGTCGACCAGCAGCTCGAAGAGGCCCATGGTCAGAGGTCCTGACCCGCTCCACCTCGCCAAGTCTTCAGGCTCGACGAGAAGACCGCGATGCGATACGCGGCCTTCGCACGGGCGTTGCTGGAGCAGGTCGCCGAGCAAATACCCGAGACCCGACAGCGGCCCTCTGCCATTCTGCTTGCCATGTCCGCACGAAATCGAAGACTGCCCCGGCACCGTGCCTGGCCACTCACCACCACAGGGTGCGGCCCGGCAGGGCGGGCGAGAGCCACAGCAGCCGGCCGCCGGAATCGGTGACGACCTGCACGTTCACGCCGTGGCGTCGGTGCTTGTGGGAGTAGTCGGCCCGGCCGTCGCCGACCCGGTCGCACGCGGCGAGCGTCCCGTCGAGCAGAACGAGGCCCCCGAGCAACGTGATTGAGACGTCAGACATCCCGATCAACAGCCCGGGGGCCTCGCCCGTTGCGCGTCACCGCCCATCACCCGAGCAGTGGCCAACTCGAAGAAGCTCACCGCGTCGCGGTTGGCCGCCGGTTCGTCTCGCGGAACGCTGGGCGCACCGCCCCCTATCATGGGAACATGAGTTCGAACGCGGGTGCTGCGGTGCGGCCGGAGCTGAGTGCGACGTTGAGCGGGGACGAGTTGGCCCGCTGGTACTGGACGCTGGCCGAGTTGACGGTGCTCGCCCGGGAGCTCGGAGTGCCGCGGGGTGGTGGGAAAGCGGCGCTGACGGAGCGGCTACGGGCCGCATTGGACGGCGTCGCCCCGCCGTCCTCGCCGCTCCGGACGCGCGGCGCAGGCCGTCAGCTCGCCGCGCCGGTGAACGGGTCCACCGTGATTCCCGAGGGCCAGCGGTGTAGTCAGGTGCTGCGCGAGTATTTGCGCCGCGAGATCGGCCCGGGTTTCCACTTTGACGCCCACATGCGGACGTTCGTTGCCGAAGGTGCAGGGCGTACCCTGGCCGACGCCGTCGCCCACTGGCACGCCACGCGCCAGACCGCTGCCCAGGTTCAGGAGATCGGCTCGCAGTTCGAGTTCAACCGCTTCCTGCGTGACTGGCATGCCGAGCATCCGGCCAGCGGGCGTATCGAAGCGCTCGCCGCCTGGCGTGCGCACCGCGACCAACCTCGTGGCCCGGCCGCAGGGTGACAGCCACAGCCACGCATGGGCGCCGAGTGTCTGGGAACCGAAATCCCGGCCGCGCGATCCTTCCGAGAAGGCCAAATCGTCTGAGAATGCGGCCGGACCGCATTCTCAAACCATCTGGCAGCCCTGCAGGTCAGAACCGCACCACCGGGCAACTGGAATGCGACAGGACATCTGTGGCTTTGGCAGTGTGGGTTGCCACGGGGTCTCCGTCGTGCCAGCGAATGCTCGGCACCCGTTTCGCTGTCCTACTCGGAGCCGGCGCTCCGGAATGTCTCGGCGTGCGCAGCGGCCCACTGCGCGAAGCTCCGGGGAGGGTGGCCGGTCACTCGCTCCACCGAAGAGGTCACATCGGCCACTGTGGTGGGCACCGTTGCCCACATGTGGAGCATGAAGTCGATGCCCTCCTCCGGCCATCCCTGAGCCCGCCACAGCTCGCGCGCCTGCATGTCCGTCAGGTGCGTGAAGTGGATCTCGCGGCCGGTTGCCGACGAGAGGGCGGCGGTCTTGTCGGCCGGGCTGAGTGCCTGGGGGCCGGTCAGGACGTAGCTATGACCGGCATGTCCGCCATCGGTCAGGATGGCGCTGATGACATCCGCGACGTCGGCCTCGTCCACCGAGGCGGTTCGCCGGTCGCCGTAGGGTTCACGGACCCGCCCCTCAGCGCGGATGGCGTCCGCCCACCCCAAGGTGTTGGCCATCAGGTCGACCGGCCACAGGAATGTCCACTCCAGACCGCTGCCACGCACCGCCCCGTCCAACTCCCGCCCGTCGCCCGGAGACAGGACCGTGATCCGGCGCACCCCTGCCTCGGCGGCCATCGTCATGATCTCGCCCCCGGTCCGCAACGGTGCGTGGCCTGCCCCCGTGGTGCCGAGCAGGTGCATGGCGCCGACGCCGTCCAGCGCCGCGGCCAGGGACGACGGCTGCTCCAGGTCGCCCTCCACCACCTCGACACCCCTCGGCAGCCGGGCGACGCCCCCATCGCGGGTCAGCACGCGGACCGTCCCGCCCGTGAGCAGCAACCGCTCCACGATGTGGCGGCCCAGGTTCCCCGTCCCGCCGGTCACCAGAATCGTCATTCGAAGCCCCCAAGTCGAGTTCCGCAGGCATCCCTGCCGAGAAGGCAACGCTAGAAGGCATCCAGGTCAGCACATGACCTACTTCCTGGGCCCGGGAGGTGATCGACGGGCAGGATGCCGCCTGCCGGAACAGGGCCTACTGGGCAGCCCCTGAGTCGGTGAAACCAATCCTGCTTCCCGTGCTGCTGGTGACAGTCGGCGTGCCGATGGCCAACCAAAGCCGCTGGTGACAACTGTCGTGCCTGGGCTCAGCCGGGAAGCCGATGCCGGTGGGCGGTGGCTTGCCCCTGGTCCTGCCGGCCTGGCGCTCGGGAGATCCGAGCGTCCGTGACGCCGGCCTGGGTTCCCTGGCCAGAAGGGCGTAGGGGGAGCGTTCAGGCTCACCCGGCCGCGACCTACCGAACACTGATGGTGGTCGGAGCGCGACAACCGGCCATTGCGGCCAACACCCGGCGCCGACCCTGTGTCAGCGGGTAACTTCGCCGCCATGCCGATCCCCGTGCTCGATCGCCGCCCGACGCCCGGGCCCACCTCCACACCCCCGCCCGGCCGACCGTCCACCGGCCCGCCCACCCGGCCGGACAAGAACCCACCGTTCCCGCCGAGCAACCCGCAACAACCCCCGCCCGGGCCCTGAGCCATGCGTGTCGACCGGATCCCGTTCGACGAGCTTCCCGAAGCGACCCGGCAGGCGATCGCCGACCGCCTCGGACCCGGCTGCCCGCGCGCCGAGGTGGAGAACGGCACCAGCTCCGCACTCGCCTCCCTCTTCTGGCCCTCGGAGTCGGACACGGAGATGGTGTTCGTCAAGGGGCTGCCGCTCGACCACGACCGGATCGGCGAGCTGAAGGCGGAGGCCGCCGTCAACCCGCACCTGCCCTCCATCGCGCCGAGGATGCTGTGGCGGCAGGAAGCAGGCAGCTGGCTCCTGGTCGCCTTCGAAGGCGCCAACGCCAGCGCGTGGTCCTGGTTCGGCGACGACAGCGACCATCTGGAGCCGATCGCCGCCGTCCTTCGCGAACTGAGTCGCTGGCCCGCCCCGAAGGGACTCCGGTTCACGCCGTGGGAGAGGTGGGGCGCGTACTGCGACCCGGCCGACGAGCCGCTGCTGACCGGAGACCGGCTCGTTCACGCCGACCCGGCCGCGTCCAACTTCATGGTCGAGCGCAGCGGGCGTGTATGGATGATCGACTGGGCATGGGCGATGCGCGGGCCCGCCTGGATCGACACCGCCCTGTGGGGAATGCGGCTCATCCTGGACGGAAAACAGACCCCCGAACAAGCCGCTGCCCGGGCGCGGACCGTCCCCGCGTTCGCGGCCGCCCCCCGCGAGGCCGTCGTCATCCTCACCGAGGCCGAAGCCCGATCCTGGGAAGCCTGGCAGGTGTCCGGGGCAACCGGACTCGAGGAGACGATCAACGCCGCCAGGGCCTGGGCCGGGTACTGGGCCACGCCCTGAACCCGAAGTGCACAGCCGGCCGCGTTGGCCGGTTCCACCGCACGGAACCTACTGCCGGCATGTCGGGCCGTGCCCACCGCAGGCTCAGGCACCTCGATGGAATGGCGATGTGGCCCGTCCGGCGGCCCCGGCACGTCCGTGCCGGGGCCGCAGAGTACCTGTTGGGTTCGGGGCCGATCCGACCTGCACAGCCCCCGTCACGGACACGTAGCCCGCCGGTGGTCAGGGGCGGGTCAGGGTGATGTCGGCGGCGTCGACCGGGGTGGTGCTCCAGGCGGTGGCGGTGTCCTGTGCGCTCCCGGATGGCTCTGTCAGGCCGAGTACGGCCGCGGCACAGGTTGTGGTGAGGCGGTGCCACAGGCGGGCGTCGCGGATCATGGCGTGGTGGCCTCGGGGCATGCGGATGCCGCGTACGCGGGCGCCGGCCGCGTGGGCGCGGGCGAGGTAGTTCCAGGTGTCCGTGGCGGAGGTGATCCGGTCGGCTTCGTCGTGGAGGGCCATGATCGTGCGGTCGGTGAGGTGGGCGGTCGGCTCGCCGGGCGGGCACCAGGGGGCGAGGGCGACAACGCCCCGGACCTGTGGGTCGTCGGCTGCGCGCAGTGCTGCTCTGGCGCCCATGGAGTGCCCGACGAGTACCACGGACACAGGTCCTGCGGCATTCCGTAGTTCCTTGAGTGCTTGTCTGGTGTCCTGGACGGGGTCCGCCCGGTGCCCGTTCCAGCCGCGTAGCCGGTAGCGGACGGGGGCGACCAGGACGTCCGCGAGCAGGGGGCTGCGGTTCATCACGCGGAGGAACGGGCGCATCCGCAGGCTTGGCAGGTTGAGAAGGGGCGGTGGCGTGAGGGAGTCGGCGCGGCCGCCGTGCAGGACCAGGATCGCCCCGGCCGCGGGAAGGAACGACGGCTGCGGCAGCTCCAGGGCACGGTGTCGGTGTGCGCCTTCGAAGGCGTCCTCGCTCATTTCGTGGCCGCCGGCTTGGCCGGAGTGCTCTTCGGGGGCATCGGCAGGAAGCCGCTGGTGCGTGCGGCGTATTCGGCGTAGCCGGGGCGGGTGGCCATGTGCTTCTCCAGGAGGCGTTTGCCGCTGCCGACGGTCAGCAGCAGGGTCATGAGGATCGGGGAGACGACAACGGCGAGGGCCGGCTGCCAGGCGGTGCAGGCAAGGAGGTAGAGGCCCCACCATACGAGGCTGTCCCCGAAGTAGTTGGGGTGTCGGGTCCATGCCCACAAGCCCTCGTCCATGATCCGTCCCCGGTTGGCGGGGTTCGCCTTGAAGCGGGCGAGCTGGTGGTCGCCGATGGTCTCGAAGGCGAGCCCTGCCGCCCACACCGCCATCGCGCAGTACGCCAGGAAGTCAACGGGTGCGGAGCTGTAGGAGGCTGCTTGTACGGGGAGGGAGATCAGCCAGACGAGGGCCGCCTGGCCGAGGTAGACGGTGCGGAGCGCGTAGAGCATCCGGTTGCCGGGGGCCTTGGCGAGGAGGGCGGTGTAGCGGGGGTCCTCGCCGTGGCCGCGGGAGCGGTGGGCGATGTGTGCGGCGAGCCGCAGCCCCCACAGGATGGTTGCCGCGGCGACGAGCGAGCGGCGGCCGTCGTCGCCGTGTCCGGCGGAGAGAAGCCAGGTGACGGCGGCGACGGTGGCGAAGGCGAGGCCCCAGGCGATGTCGACGACGCGGTGCAGGCGCAGGCGTACGGCGACGGCGAAGGTGGCGAGGAGGACGGTCGGTGCCGTCGCGGCGGTGGCGGCGAGGTTGACGCCGAGGGCGCCCCAGTTTGTGGCGCTCATGCCGGGCCGAGCGGGGTGTACCAGTCGGCGGGGGTGGCCGGCACGGCCGAGGTTCCTTCGCGGGTGGGTCGTACGGCGAGGATCTGGTCGACGCCCATACGGCGTTCGGCGAAGGCCAGTGACGCGCCGGCGAGGTAGAGGCGCCACACTCGGGCGGTCGTCGTTCCGACGAGGGCTTCGATGTCGTTCCAGCGCCGTTCGAGGGTGGTGCGCCAGGCGTCGATGGTGGTCGTGTAGTGCTCGCGGAGGGCTTCCACGGAGCGCGCTTCCAGGCCCGCGTCCTCCAGCAGGTCCACGGTGCGGCCGACGGGACGCATGTGCATGTCGGGGGCGATGTAGGTTTCGATGAAGGCGCCGCCGCCGGGCGCGTGCGCGCCGCGGGACATCTGCTGGATCAGGAGCCGGCCCGCCGGCCGCAGCACGTCGTGCAGCTTGGTCGCGAAGGCGGGGTATTCGGCGTCGCCGACGTGCTCGCCCATCTCGACGGCGGCCGCGGCGTCGTAGCCGCCTCCGTCGATGTCGCGCCAGTGCCGCAGCTGGACGTCCACGAGGTCGGCGACCCCTTCGCGTGCGGCGCGTTCGGTGACGTGGTCGTGCTGGGCGCGGGAGAGGGTGACGGCGGTGACGCGGGCTTTGTGTTCGCGCGCCGCGTGGACGGTGAGGGATCCCCAGCCGCAGCCCACGTCGAGGAGCCGGTCGCCGGCGCCGAGGCCCAGCTTGCGGCAGATCAGGTCGAGTTTGTCGCGCTGGGCGTCGGCCAGGGTGTAGGCGGGGTCGTCCGGCCGGGTCCAGTAGGCGCAGGAGTACGCCATCGTCTCGTCCAGCAGGAGGGAGTAGAAGTCGTTGGAGAGGTCGTAGTGGTGGCTGATCCCGGCGCGGTCCCGGGAGACGCTGTGCAGGCCGCCGGTCAGGCGGGCCCGCCCCTCGGGGCGCCTGGGGGGCGGACCTGCCGCGCCCAGGCGCGCGGCGAGGACAGCGGCCGAGGCCAGGGTTGTCCGGCCGGGGCGTGTCGAGGAGCGGTCGCGGACGCTGCGGCCCGCCTGGGAGAGGGCGTCGGCCAGGTCGCCTTCGACGTCCAGATCCGCGGTGATGTACGCCTCGGCCAGGCCGAGTTCGCCGGGCTGCCACATCAGGCGGCGCAGCGCCGCGGGTGAGCGGAGGATGACGAGGGGGGCGTTCGTGGGGCCTGCCTGGCTGCCGTCCCACGCGCGGATCCGGACGGGGAGGGGGCCGGGGACGAAGTGGCCGAGGAGCTGGGCGATGCGGTCGGCGGCGGGCTTCAACGGGGGGTTCCTTCGGTGAGCAGGAGCTGGCGGACGTCGAGGTAGTGGGAGCGGAATCCGGCTTCGGAGTAGGCGAGGTAGAACTCCCACATGCGGTGGAAGACCGGGTCGAAGCCGAGGCCGGTGACGGTCGGGCGGTTGGCGGTGAACCGTTCGCGCCACAGGCGCAGCGTCTCGGCGTAGTGGTCGGCGAATCCGTCGTCGGCGACCGTGCGCAGGCCGGCGGCGGTGGAGTGTTCGGTGATGGCCTCGCGGGAGGGGATCAGGCCGCCGGGGAAGACGTACTTGCTGATGAAGGTGTGGGTGGCGGCGGTGTGGAGCATCTGTCGGTGGCCCATGGTGATGGCCTGCAGGGCGATCCGGCCGCCGGGGGCGAGCGCACGGCGCAGGGCGTTGAAGTAGGCGGGCCAGTAGGCGGCGCCGACCGCTTCGATCATCTCGACGCTGATCACGGCGTCGTACCGGCCTTCGATGTCGCGGTAGTCGCGCAGCTGGACGTCCACCCGCTCGGCGAGTCCGGCCGCCGCGATCCGCTCGCGGGCCAGGGCGGCCTGCTCGGCGGAGAGGGTCAGGGTGGTGACGCGGGCGCCGCGGGCGGCGGCTCGCAGGGCGAGTTCGCCCCAGCCGGTGCCGATCTCCAGCAGTCGTGTGCCCGCGCCGACCCGGGCGAGGTCCAGGAGCCGGTCGATCTTGCGGTGCTGGGCGGCCTCCAGGGATTCGGGTCGGGCGGGGAAGGCGGTGAAGACGGCGGAGGAGTAGGTGAGGGTGGGGTCCAGGAACGCGGCGAACAGGTCGTTGGACAGGTCGTAGTGGCGCCGGATGTTGCTCCGGGCCCCATCGCGGGTGTTGCGGTCGGTGGTGGGGCGGGCGCTGACCCACAGGCCGCGAAGCCGCCGCAGCACAGCGGGGACCAGCTCGTCGACGTGCCGTGCGAGGACGGTCAGGACGCCGGCCAGGTCCTCGCTGTCCCACTCGCCGGCCATGTAGGACTCGCCGAAGCCGATCAGCCCGTCGCGGCCGATGCGTCGGTGGAACGCGTCGGGGTCGTGCAGGGTCAGCCGCGGCCCGGCCGTGTTCGGGTGGGCGCGTCCGGTCCGCGCGGTCAGGTCCAGCCGGTTCAGGGCGCGGTTCACCAGCATCCGGGCGAGGGCGGTACGTGCCGGAGCGGCGGAAGGCAGCCGGGCCACGTCCGGCCATCGGTCGACGTCCGCGTGCTCACCGCTGATGGTCGGCGAGGCGCCTGCGGGCCGGCCGGCCGGGATCCCCTGGGAAGGGAGCTCGAAGGTGCGGCCCTCGGGCTGGGGGCCGGGGTGCGAGGTGAGGGCTGGGCGGGTCACGGCGTCATGCCTTTCTGCGGGGTGGTGCGGGGGCGGGGGTGTACGGGCAGACCGCGCAGCAGGAGGTGGATGCCGTGGCGGCGGATGCCGGCCCAGACGGCGGCGGTGGACCACGGTCGGCGGGCGGCGGCGGACAGCAGGGCGGCGGCCGTGGCGGGCCGGCGGCGGCCGCGGACGACCGCGGTGAAGGCGCGGCCCTCCTCGTGCTCCAGGTGTACGGTCAGCGCCAGCCGTTCGCCGGGCAGCGGCAGCCGCATCCGGTAGCGGCCTTCGACGGCGAAGAACGGCGAGACGTGGAACTCCTTGTCCACCTCCGCCTCGCCGCAGCGGTCCGGGCGCAGCAGGTAGCAGTGGCGCTGCCCGTAGGTGTTGTGGACCTCGGCCACCACGCACACGAAGGTGCCGGAGCGGTCGTGGCACCAGTACACGCTGAGCGGGTTGAAGACGAACCCGAAGACGCGGGCGTGCGCCAGCATGGTCACGTGCCCGCCGTCCAGGTCGACGCCGTGGCCGGCGAGGAAGGCTTCGAGTCCGGCACGGATGGTGGCGAAGTCGCCGGTGAAGTGGTCGCGGGCGTCGAAGCGGGCGAGCGGGCGCACCGGGCGGGGCAGGACGGGCAGCCGGTCGAGGTCCACGCACCACAGGTAGGTGCGGTGCCGGAAGGCATGGCGCAGCGGTGTGGTGCGGGTGTGGGTGATCACGCACTGGTAGAGCGCCGCGGCGGGCGCCCCCGGTTCGGGTGAGGCGGCTTTCGTGTACGGCGTGGGGTGGGCGGTTCCGGTCACCAGCGCACTCCCAGGGATCGGGCGGCCTCCGCGCCGGAGCGGCAGCCGTCCTCGTGGAAGCCCCAGCCGTGCCAGGCGCCCGCGTACGCGGTCACCTTGTCGTTCAGGCGCGGCAACTGCTTCTGCGCTGCGACGGAGGCGGGGGTGTAGACCGGGTGTTCGTAGACCATCCGCTCCACCACTCGGTCGGCGGCGATGCCGTCCTGGCCGCCCAGGGTGACGACGTAGTCCGCGCCGTCGGGCAGGTGCTGCAGGCGCCGCATGTCGTAGCTGACGCGGACGGGCTCCGTGGAGGGGTCGCAGCCCGTCATGCGGTAGTTCCAGGAGGCGCGGGCGCGGGGCGAGCGCGGCAGGACGGCGGGGTCGGTGTGCAGCACGGTGGGGTTGCGCAAGTACGTGAACGCGCCCAGAAGCCGCTGCTCGTCCTCGGTCGGGTCCGCGAGCAAGCGCAGCGCATGATCGGGGTGCGTGGCGATGACGACGGCGTCGAAGCCCTCGGTGCCGTGGTCCTTGGTGGTGACCAGCGCGCCCCGGCCGGTGCGGCGGACGGCGTCGACGGGGCTGGAGGTGCGGATGCGCTGGATGTGCTTGGCGGCAGCGGTGACGTAGGCGGCGGAGCCACCGGTGACGGTTTTCCACTGTGGGGAGCCCGTCACGGACAGCAGACCGTGGTGGTGCAGGAAGGTGAACAGGTGGGCGGCCGGATAGGACAGGGCCGTCTGCGCGGGACAGGACCACACCGCCCCGACCAGCGGCAGGGCGAAATGGCTGACGAAGTAGGGGGAGAACCCGCCCTCGCGCAGGAAGTCCCCGAAGATGACGCCCGGATGGGTTCCGCGTGCCAACAGGCGTCGGGCGCCGCGGTGGAAGACCGGTACCTCGGCCAGCAGTCGCAGATGGCGCCCCCGCAGCGCGGCCCGGGACGCGAACAGGGCGGCCGGGCCGCGGGCGCCCGCGTACTCCAGGCCGCAGCCGTCGCAGCTCACCGACATGCTCATCTCGGCGTCCTGCGTGCCGATCCCGAGTTCTTCGAAGAGCCGCAGCAGGGTGGGGTAGGTGCGTTCGTTGTGGACGATGAAACCGGAGTCCACCGCCACCGTCCGTCCGCCGGCGGCCGGCAGGTCGCGGGTGTGGGCGTGACCGCCGAGCCGTCCGTCCGCCTCGTACAGGGTGACCTGATACGAGCGGGCGAGGATGTAGGCGGCGGTCAGGCCCGCCACCCCCGAGCCGATGACCGCCACTGTCCGGTCTTGCACCACAACCGCTCCCGCCACTCGACACGCCGCCAGGCTGCTGCGTTTCACTCGTACTTCGCAGCGACCCGGCGATCGGATTGGAGGAGATCCACGAGCAGCGAGGTGCCCGGGGGAAGCGTTGCGTGGGTTCAGACCGGCAGTCGGGCGAGCTGTGCGGTCAGGGTGGTGGCGGGCGGGTAGGTGGCGCCCACGGCGGTGACGTGCTTCCAGTGCAGGCGGCCGGTGGCGGTGAGGATGAACACCGCCCGGCGCAGCCCGATCAGTGGTGCCGTGATTCCGAAGGCCCTCGCCACGGTGCGCCCGTGGTCGGAAAGCAGGGGCATGCGCAGATTCCGGTCGCGGGCGAACTTCTCGTGGCTGTCGAGCCCTTGCGGGCTGATTCCCCACACCGTGGCCCCGGCGGCCTCAAGATCGCTCAGGCCGTCGGAGTAGGAGCACAGCTGCGCGGTGCACACGGGGGTGTCGTCGCCGGGGTAGAAGGCGAGGACGAGGGGCTTGCCGCGCTGTTCGGACAAGGCGTAGTCGCGCCGGTTGAAGGTTTCGCCGTCCAGGCGCCCGCCGGGCAACCGGAAGTCGCCGACGGTGTCCCCGATCTTTGGGGTGTGGGCCATGTGGGATCTCGACTCGTTGCTCGGTGCGGGCGTTCGGGGTGGGTGTGTCAGGTGGGAAGGGTCATCAGGAGCAGGGGGTCGGTGGTGGGCCGGGGGGAGCCTCCGGCGGGTTCGAGGGTGAGCCCGACGGCGCCGGCGTCGGCGGGGTTCCCGGTGAGGATGACGGTGCCGTCGTGTTCGATGAGACCGGCGGGGCGCATGGTGCCGTCGTGGTCGAGCCACAACTGGTAGGTCTTGCCCGTTCCCGGGGCGGGGAGGTTGGCGGCGGTGAAGACGGCCTTGTTCTGCCGGTCGGAGGCGACGACGGTGGTCAGGGCGCCGTTGGCGGCCTTGCCGTGAACGGTGCGCGCATCGGGTGCCGCCAGAACCGTGCTGATCGTGTCGAGCTGCTGCTGAGTCTGGCGGGCCTGTGCCTTGAGGTCCTGGCCGTTGTGCGTCTGCCACACGGCGATGCCGCCGAGTACCGCGGCGGCCACGCCGGCGGCCAGCGCCAAGGGCACGGCTCGGCGGCTCAGAAGGCCGCCGACCGCGGGCGCGGGCGTGATGGCTCGGGTGGCGGGTACGCGGGGCGGTAGTTGGCGCACTTCGTTGATGGCGGCCATGACCTGTGCTTTGGCCGAAGCGGGGGGTGGCTGGGAGACGGCTGCGGCCAGGCGTGCCGCGGTGGCCTCGAATTCGGCGGCTTCCTGCCGGCAGGCCTCACAGCCTCGGAGGTGGGCGTCGAAGTCCTGGCGTTCGTCTTCGTCGAGGGCGCCGAGGGCGTGGGCGGCGGCGAGGGTGTGGGCGTCGGTGGTGTGGTGTTTCATGTGGTCACCCCCATGCAGTCGCGGAGCCGGATGAGCCCGTCGCGCATGCGTGTCTTGATGGTCGGCAGTGGTGTGCGCAGGGCTTCGGCGACCTCACGGTAGGTCAGCCCCCGGTAGTAGGCCAAGGTCACGGCCTGACGCTGGAGTTCGGTCAGGCCGCGCAGGCAGCGACGTACCTGCTCGGCATCCAGGCGGGTCTCGACCTGCTCGGCGACCTCGTCGAAGGCGGGGGTGTGCTCGCGGGCCGCCCGGGCGTGCTCGCGATCGGTCGCGGCCTGGGCGGACCGGACGCGGTCCACCGCCCTGCGGTGCGCGATCGTCGCCGCCCACGTCCTGACGGAGGCGGACTCGGGGCGGTAGCGGGCGGCCTGCCGCCACAGGTCGATCATCACCTCCTGCGCGACCTCCTCGGACTGCGCCCGGTCGCGTACGACCTTGAGCACGATCCCGAAGACCAGAGGCGAGAGAGCGTCGTAGAGGACGGCGAAGGCCTGCTTGTCGCCGTGGGCGACCTTCTGCATGACCTCGACCAGCTCACCTTGGCCATGATCGCCGGAGCTGTTGCCTCGGAAGGGAATCGGTTGGTTCACGTGTGCCGCTCCGGCCGGGGTGAGCGGGCGAGAAGGCGGCCTGGGTCGGCCGTAGTGGGGCGGGGCGTCCATCGCATGCCGGTCCTCGTGTCGTCGCTCGTACGGTGCCGAACCATTCCGGGGACGGTCCGGCCCTGAAAGTTTGGGCCTGTGTTCGTCTGTCCTTCGTAGCCGAACGGCTTGCGGATGGGCGATCACTTCGTCAACCGCGCGGATCGCGTTGAGCCGTTGGAGGGAACCTGGCAGCTTGCGCCAAGCCGCGGCCAGCGCGGCCGCGAAGACGGCGTGTGGGAGGAGCCCGTAGGCGTTCGCGAGGCTTCCTCACCGGCCGCGCGGGACCTCCGCGCGGCCGCGCACCCTCAACGGGAGGTACAGAGAAATGGTTCGTGTGCGACGAGGTCTGGCCGTGGCCCTCGCGGCCGGCGCGGTCGTGGTGGCCGGTGCTTCGGTGGCGTCCGCCGACGCGGGCGCGCAGGGCGTGGCGGCGGGCTCGCCGGGCGTGGGCTCCGGCAACCTCATCCAGGTGCCCGTCCACATCCCGATCAACGTCTGCGGCAACACCGTCAGCGTCATCGGCCTGCTGAACCCGTCCTTCGGCAACACCTGCGTCAACGCCTGACCGCCTGCGACGGGAACAGCTCCGGTCCGGCGCCGTCACGACGGGGAGGCGCCGGCCGGTGACCCGATGGGGCCCCGGAGCCGACGAGGTCCTGGGGGGGGACGCGTCGCATTGACCGACCCGGCGGGTCGGCTGCGGGTGGCTGACCGGCACAGCCACCCGCAGCATTCGCACGTCGGCGTGACCTACCAGGTGAGGACGGCGATGACCTGCTTGCCGCCGGCCGAGCGGCTCACAAAGAGGTCGGCGCCGAGCGCCTGGACGATCTCCAGTCCGCGGCCTCCCGAGGCGACCTGCCGACCGCCGCCCGTGCGAGCTTGGTGTTCGGGCAGGTCGGCCGAACCGTCACTGACCGCGATGCCCGCCCGCCCTGCCTCCAGGCTGACGATGAGCGCATAGGGGCCCTGGGCGTGCACGACCGCGTTGGTGACCAGCTCGGAGACGATGAGCACGAGGTCATCGACGACCGCGCCCGGGCAGGAAGCCGTCGCCCGAGCCGGCAGTCCTGTCACGGTCTGTCGCGCCTGTCGGGCGGCCTCCGCGTCAGACGAGAGCTGAATGTGCAGCGTGGCCGGACACCCCCACGAAGCGACGACGGTGTCCATGACCATTCCTCACGGTTGGCGGTATCCGTCTCCGGAAACCGGGCTGGAGGGGAACGGGATTGGCGGGATTGGGGTGTCGGCGGTCCCGGAACCCGACGGCGGTCTACCGGCGATCACTGGATACGCCGCTCATGCCGGGTTCGCTCTGTCCCGGTCGCCGATCATCACAGCCGGCGCCGGCCACGCTCCTCGTGGCCGAGACACCCAGCACCCGGTGTGCTGCCGGGCGCGTCAGAAACCTCACGTGAAGGATTCGAGACGAGTTGGCGCGGCTCACTCTTTCGAGGGTCTGACCAATCCGCCGAACAGACGCCGCCGAATGGCGGGTGTGAGCAGCTTCAGCGACACCTTCTCCCGCGCCGCACGGGGCGCACTGACCGGCCTCCTGGCCGCGTTCACTGCGCTCGCGGTGGCAAAGCTGGTCGCCGGTCTGGTGCGTCCCGCGACCGGGCCGGTGACCGTGGTGGGTGGCGCTGTCACGGACCGGACTCGGGCCGTGGTCAAGGACTTCGCGATCAGCACGTTCGGCGAGAACGACAAGGCGGTTCTCCGGCTCGGCATCCTCATGGTTCTCGCCGACCTCGCCCGCCAGGCGGGCGTCGACACCTGGCGCCAGTGGTCCTACCCCTGGCAGGCGACCCCCGGCGGCCACACGATCACCGTCCGCGCCACCGACGGCACCCGGACGGTGCAGACCGAACAGCGCACGCGGACCATCCCCGACGGTGCGAGCGGCCGGCACAGCGTGTTCGTCACCGTCCCCCAGACCACCGGAACGGCCTGAACGCCGACTCCGGCACCAACCAACACCACCAAAGCAGCACTTCACGGAGTGGAAGATCATGAACAGCCTGAAGATCCGCCGTACCGCCATCGCCGTCACCGCCGCGGCCCTGCTGCCGCTCTCCCTGGCCGCGTGCTCCGACTCCGGCGGCGACACCAAGGCCGCCCCCTCGGCGGCCTCCGGTGACGAGGCCAAGACCGGTGGCGCCACCCCCTCGGGCGACTCCATGACCGGCGACCAGCCCTTCGGCGCGGCCTGCGCGGGCGTGCCCAAGGAGGGCGCCGGCTCCTTCGACGGCATGGCCAAGGACCCGGTCGCCACGGCCGCCTCCAACAACCCGGCCCTGTCCACCCTGGTCACCGCGGTCAAGCAGGCCGGCCTCGTCGACACCCTCAACAACGCCAAGGACCTCACCGTCTTCGCCCCGACCAACGACGCCTTCGCCAAGATCCCGAAGGCCGACCTCGACAAGGTCCTCGCCGACAAGGCCACCCTCACCAAGATCCTGACCTACCACGTCGTCGGCCAGAAGCTCACCCCCCAACAGCTGGAGAACGGCAGCTTCGAAACCCTCCAGAAGGGCATGGTCACCACCACCGGCTCCGGCGAGGCCTACAAGGTCAACGACACGTCCAACGTGGTCTGCGGCAACGTCAAGACCGCCAACGCCAACGTCTACATCGTCGACACCGTCCTCATGCCCAAGTAGCCCTTACAGAGAGCCGGTTACCTCATCATCGACGGCCCCGCACCCTTCCTCCGAGGAATGCGGGGCCGCTCGGCGTGGCCCTCCCTATCAAGTGGATCGGCCGGCCGGTCCGGCCCCGCGCGATGGTCTCCCGTCGAGACCGGGTGCGCAGGGCCGGGGTCAAATGTCGCTACTTCTGGTTGATGGGCAGAGCCAGGTCGGTGACCCGGTACTTGCCGGGGAAGCCGCCCTTGTCGGTGACCTTTCCGGTCAGTACGTCGACCGCGTAGAGGCGGTAGGCGCCCCTGTCGTTGCCGATGGAGGCGAAGCCGTGGTTGGTGCCCGCGGCCAGGTCGTAGTGGATGTCGAATCCGGCATCGAGGTCTGCGTCGACGCCGAGGTTGCCCGTCGGGGCGAGAGTGCCGGCGTTCGCCGGGGACTGCAGGGAGATCCGGTCGGCCATCGTGTCGAGGTCGAACAACGTCGTCGCGGTGGCGGCGTTCAGGTCGTTGTTGGTGTACGCGGCGCCGGTGACACCCATGGCGGTCGACGGCGGCGTGGTCGGGTTGGTCAAGGTGCCATCGACGGTGGTGGTCCGCGGGGCCGTCTGGTCGTCGATGTTGTGGCGCAGGTTCTGGCCGGTGTCGGAAATGACCCGCAGCCGGTTGGCGACGGGGTTGAAATCGACCCCGAACGCGGTTCCGGCCAGCGCGACGGTCAGCTGTGACACCTTCACCGCCTTGGCGTCAGTGGTGCTCAGGGTGTAGACGCCGCCCTGGTCGCCGACGCCGTAGAGCTTCTCGTTCTGGACACGGAAGTCGATGCCGACAAGCTTGGTGTCGCCGGACAGACCAGAGACCCTGCCCAGCGACCAGGTCTTGGACGGCCTGTCGACGTCGAACTCGACCAGACGCTGGTCGCCGGTGAGCCCGATCGCGCGGAGAGCCTTGTGATCGTGGGCGGGCAGGGTCTGCGGCGGAGTGTCGGACGCGGCAAGGGCAGGTGCCGCGCACAGGGCGGCCAGCATGGTGGCGGACGCCGCGATCATGGTGCGGTTTCGCATGATTACTCCCTACAAGGACGCCTCGGGCAGGGTGTCCGATGGCTTGTTGGGAGTTCGTCGCCGTCACCGCTACGGACGGGACTGCGGCGTGAACGCCACCCGCTCGGCCCAAGCAGCCCGCGAATCGCTGGTCCAGCCGGGTGGCCATCATCCCCGCGCCGGCCGTGATCCTCCTCGTCTCCGCCGTCAAGCTCGCCCGTCACGGCTGAGCAGCCGCGGGTGCCTCCCATCTCGTGAACACCGAGTCCGGCCCGATCCCGGCACCTCGGCCTGGCCGAGGGCAGCTGGGTCACCACTGGGCGATGAGCGGAGCGTCCGGTTCGTGCTGCCGCCAGGCTTCAGTGAGACGGGCGAGGCGGGTGGGGGCGGCGATGCCGTGCATGGTTGCGATCTTGCCGTGGATGATGTCGAACATCGTGGAACCGACGACCTGGTCGCCGACCACGAAGAGGATGGCGGGAGCGCCGTTGACGAGCGCGTAGTGGATGGCCGGCGTGCCACCGGCCAGTCGCCGCTTCGCGTCCGTGGGCTTGAAGCCGACCCGTACGACGGCGGCGATGCGGTGCGGGGTGTCGTACCGCATCAGGGTCGTGGCCAGGCCGCCGGCGCCGTCGGAGACCGCGGTCGCGTCGTCGGTGAGCAGTGCCACCAGCCGTTCGGTGCGGCCTGAGGTGGCGGCGGCGAGGAATTCCTCGACGATCCTGCGGGCGGAGGCGGGGTCGACTTCGGTGCCACCGCTGCGGGCGGCGGTGATGCGACGCCGGGCCCGGTGGAGGTGCTGCTGGCTCGTGGACTCGGTGATGTCGAGGATTTCGGCGACTTCGGCGTGACCGTAGGCGAACGCCTCGCGCAGGACGTAGACGGCCCGTTCGACGGGGGACAGGCGCTCCATGAGCGTCAGCAGGGCAAGGGAGACCGATTCCCGCTGCTCGAACGTGTCGGCCGGGCCGAGCATCGGGTCGCCGTCGAGGAGCGGTTCGGGCAGCCAGGCACCGGCGGTGCGTTCGCGGCGGGCTTGTGCCGAGCGGAGCCGGTCCAGGCACAGGTTGGTGACGACCTTGGTCAGCCACGCCTCCGGTACCTTGATCCGCTGCCGGTCCGCGGCCTGCCAGTGCAAGAACGCGTCCTGTACCGCGTCTTCGGCGTCGGTTGCGGAGCCCAGCAGCCGGTACGCCAGCGAGGCCAGCCGGCCGCGGCCGGCCTCGAAGCGGCTTGTGTCGAAGAGATCCGCGGCGGTGCTGTCCATGCGGGCCACCCTAAGACGCTCCGTTTCTCGTATTGCGGGCACCTCCCGCAGTCGGCAGGTGCTGTGGGGGTCAGACGGTCACGGGCAGGGCCGGCCGTGCTGCGGGGTCTGCGGCCGTCGCGGTGGCGCCGTGGCCGGCGAAGAAGCGGTGGAGCGCAGCAGCCGGCCGCCGGCCCCGGGCGGCAGCAGTTGGCCGAGGGTGCCGGACCAGCCGGGCAGCATCTCGGGTGCGGTCGCGGTGCCCGAGAGGGGGTTGCCCTTGAGCATCATGGTGGCGGTGCCGAGGCCGAATCCGGCGTACCCGAGCAGCGACTCGAGACCCATGATGGTCAGCGAGGTGGCCGCGATGGTCAGGGCGACGGCGCCGGAGTCGGCCCAGTGGGAACCGTCGAGTGAGCCGAGCCAGAACTGCAGGATCGCTGCAGCGGCAAGTCCGCCGGTGAGGGCGAAGGAGAGTGCTCCGGTGACGCGGTGGACGCTGCCGTGGACGAGCCTGGTCAGCAGCAGGGCGGCGAGCAGGCCGCCCATGACCAGCGGTAGGGCTCCGGCGGCCGGTCCGGCGCCGCGCGGGTCGGCGGCCGGCAGCGGTACGAGGTCGCGGGCGGCGACAACGGTACCGGGTCCCGGGGCCTGGCTGAGGCCGGTCGCGATGGTGTTCAGGGTCTGGGCGACGGCGGTACTCCCGGCTGATGCGGTGATCACCTGTGGGGTGCCGGAGCTCAGGTCGATCGCCCCGTACACCTTGCGGTCGCGGATCAGCTGTTCGGCGGCGGCGGTGTCGGCGACCTCGGTGACCTTGAAGCCGTTGGGAAGCCGTTGGTCGAGTACGGGAGTGATCCGCTTGACGGTGGCAGCGGGCCCGGCGACGGCGATCGGCACGTCATGCACCGATGAGCGCACCGACGGCCAGGCGAAGGCGATGAGCAGCAGGCTGATGGTCACCGTGAGCAAGGCGACCGCCCTGACCACTGAGGGCCAGGGGGAGGGCGACACGTCGGCTGCGGCCGCGGCCCGTGCGGACATGGCTTCTCCTTCGGAGGAGGGAGTTCATCACCGGGAAGCAGGGTTTCGGATGCCACGCCGGAACACGGCCCGAACCCGGGTGGATCGCCGTATCGACCAGTGAGGTGGAGGGCGCGGCTACACGATCGCCTTCGCGGCGGGCGACGCCTCCGGCACGGCGGCCAGGTGGTGCTTGCGCTTGGGCAGGCCGAAGGTCGGGTGCTCGGTGGCCCACAGGGACATCCTGACGATGCCCGCCTTGATCCGTGCGGCCTTCCGGCCACCCGTGTACTTGGGCTTCGCCTGCCCCTGGTCGTCGACCATCTGCAGGATTCCGTCCCGCCGCCCGAGGCTGATGTGGTTGCCGACGTACTCCAGCTTGGTGTTGGTGATCTCGCGCCCGGTCAGGCGTCCCACGATCGCGTCCGTGGCCTGACGGCCGGTGTAGCCGGCCGAGGCGCAGGACATCGGCAGCGGCCGGCCGTTGTCGCCGATGGCGTAGGTGCTGTCGCCGGCGGCGTAGACGTTCGGGTGCGAGACGGACCGCATGGTGCGGTCGACGACGATCCGGCCGTCCTCGGTGACCTCCAGCCCGCTCGCGGCGGCGATGGAGCTGACGGCGAACCCGGCCGTCCATACGGTTGCGTCGGAGGCCAGGGCGGTGCCGTCGGCGCACAGCACCCGCGTTGTTTCGACGGCTTCGACGCTGGTGTGTTCCAAGATGGTGATGCGCAGCCGGTCGCAGGTCCGGCGCAGGTGGCTGCGGGCTCCGGCGGAGAGCGGGGCGCCCAGCTCGCCGCGTGCGACCAGCGTCACCGACAGGCCGGGTCGGGATTCGGCGATCTCGGTGGCGGTCTCGATGCCGGTCAGCCCGTCGCCGACGACCAGGACGCTCCCGCCTGCGTCCCGCCTGCTCAGGCTGTCCAGGCGCTCGCGCAGGCGCAGCGCGGAGGGCCGGGTGGCGACGTCGAAGGCGTGCTCGGCCACGCCGGGGACGCTGTGGGCACCGCCGTGGCTGCCGAGCGCGTAGAGGAGCGTGTCGTAGCCGAGCTCGCCGCCGCCGTCGGCATCGGCCACGGCGACGACCTGGCGCTCGGGGTCGACGGTGGTGACACGGGCCCGGCGCAGCCGTACCGCCGTGCCCGCGAAGACGTCGGCGAGCTGCGGGGCCTCGATCTCCTGGCCGGCCGCGAGCTGGTGCAGCCGCAACCGCTGGACGAAGTCGGGCTCGGCGTTGACCACGGTGATCTCGGTGTCCGCCGGCGACAGCCGACGGGCCAGGGTCCCGGCCACGTAGGCCCCGGCGTACCCGGCGCCGAGGACGACGATGCGGTGCTTCATGTCTCGCTCCTGTCGATTCGCTTGCCTTCGGTGACTTGAGCGGGACAGCGACCCGATTCCTGACAGGAACTGGATGTGACGTGGGTCACGGAGCGGTGGTGAGCGCTGTGAGGCCGGTTCGCGGGGCCGGCCGCGCGGTCGACGAAGCCCGAAAATCCCTCAGCGTGTCTGGGTGCGTGATCGGCCGGCGGCGTCGGCAGATGTGCGGGGGCGCGGCACGACGACAACCGGCCCCAGGTCGATCCGGGCGTCCATGTCCAGGCTGAAGGTCCGTACGGTTTGACGTTGGACCAGAACAGCGCAGTCAGGCCGCGTCGATCCTCGTCGCTGAGCTTCTTCGACCAGGCTGGTTCGGCCAGGACCTGCTGCACCAGCAGAGTGTTGACGTGCACGAGCGCGGACTGGAGCAGGTGCAGGGCGAGCATCGCCTGCTGGGGACGCTCTGCGGAGGCCGCCCATCGTCGGTTCGGCGGAGAACTGATCCTGCGACACGGCAGTCAAGTGCGAGGGTGGCTCGACCTCCCGCTCGATGACGCCAAGAAGCTCGGCGACGCCCTCAACGACTGGAAAGGCGACGAACAGGGCCGGGGCGTCATGTCGCATTCGATGAGCCTGATTCGTCGAGGAACACGATCCAGGCACGTGTGTTCACGGCCCCTTTTTGATGCGCGGCCACTCATACGCGATCCAGCGGGCGATCTCCGACTCGGCCCGCTCGACCGCCCACCGCTCGGGCCGTTGCAGGCTCCATCCGAGCCGGCCGGTCAGCAGTCGCCACACCGACGCCCGCGAGAGGGACACCCCCGTCACACGCTCGACGACCACACCGACCCGTTCCAACGTCCACAGATCGGCCTCGAAGCCGTGGGCCTGGGCACCCCGCTCCAGCGCGGCCCGCACCTCTTCCACCCGGAAGGTGTGGACGATGGTGGAGACGACACGACGGAACACTCTCACCCATCCACCCACCACACCCACCGAGCTCACGAAAAGATCAGTAAGGAGTGAGGAGGTGGACGGCGGGGAGATTCCCGGCCTGTGCGGCATCCTGGTCGATGCTCAGCCCCGTGTACGCGCCCAGCGCGGTGAACACCAAGGTGGGCAGGCGCGCGCCGTGCTGTTCGTAGTAGGCGGTCACCTCGTCGGCGGTGGCGTCGGGGATGGAGGGGAAGACGGCACCGGCGGCGGTGAGCGCCGCGTCCAGCGCCGATTCGTGGCCGGTGGTGGTGCCGAACTCGGCGCGCCGTATCACCTCGTCGCCTTCGACGTGCAGGATCGCGGCGGGCGGGCTGTACAGGTTCCGGCTGGCGCAAAGGATCTCTTCGCCCGGGCCGGGCCGCATCGAGGGGACACGGCGGAAGCCGGTTGCCCAGGTCGCGGCGTGGTCGTTCTCCAGCACGTACGTCCACTCGCCCTCGCTGCCGTACATCGCGTAGGCGTAGCGGGTGGGGTCGTGGCCGGGCGGGGTGGGCCGGCTGCGCAGTTCGGCCAGCGGGGTGCGGGCGGCGAGCTGATCGAGGTCGGCCCCGAGGTTGATGAGGAACTCGTCAGGGTCGATGCCTCGGGCAAGGGTGAGGGAGATGCCGCCGCGCATTCCGGGGACGGGCGTGACGGTGTGGGCGTGGGCGCCCATCCAGGTGAGGCCGTTGGTCATGAAGGAAGTCCGTTCGCAGGTGGGGTGGGGTCGAGCAGCCAGAACCTGAGAACGGACAGCGGAGGTTCACCACTCGGGGAGGCGCTGCGGTTTGGTCCTGTTCGATGGTCCCTGCTCCGGGCGTCGCTGTTCGCCGGCGAGGACCAGACCCGTCTCGTAGGCAAGGATGACCAGTTGGGCGCGATCGCGGACGCCGAGCTTGGCGATCGCGCGGGTGACGTGGGTCTTGGCGGTGAGCGGGCTGATGAAGAGTTGCGAAGCGATCTGGTCGTTGGACAGGCCGGTCGCGATCAGGCGGGTCACTTCGAGTTCCCGCGCGGTGAGCACGGTGAGCCGTTCGGCGGTGTCGGTGGGGGTCACGGGGCGGTGCGCGAACTGCTCGATCACCCGTCTGGTCGCGCCCGGTGACAGCAGGGCGTCGCCGACCGCCACCGCCCTGACGGCCTGGCGCAGTTCGTCGGGTTCGGTCTCCTTCGTGAGGAAGCCGCTCGCGCCCGCACGCAGAGCCGCGAAGACGTACTCGTCGGTCTCGAAGGTGGTGAGGACGATGACGCGACAGTCCGCCAGTGCGGGGTCCTCGACGATCGTCCGGGTCGCGGTGAGGCCGTCCATGCCGGGCATGCGGATGTCCATGAGGACGACGTCGGGGCGCACCGCGCGGGCCGCACGGACCGCCTCGTCACCCGTGCCCGCCTCGCCGACGACCCGGATGTCCTCGGCACGGGCGAGGAGGCTGCTGAATCCCGCCCGTACCAGGGCCTGGTCGTCGGCGAGGAGCACCTTGATCGTCATGTGCGGAAGCCTGGCACAGGTATGGCGGCTCGCACGAGCCATCCGTCGCCCTTTCCACGCGGTCCGGCGGAGAAGTCTCCGCCGAGCGCCCGGACCCGCTCGTCCATCCCTCTCATCCCGTGCCCGGCCGTCCTCCCCGGTGGCTTCGCCGGTGTCCGGCCGTCGTCGGTGACGCTCACCTCCATCCGTCCGCCGCCGCATCGGAGGGTGACCTGTGCCTGTGACGCCCGTGCGTGGCGGACTGTGTTGGTCAGGGCCTCCTGGACGATCCGATGGACGGCGAGGGAGACCGGTGCGGGGAGGGCCGCGAGGTCGCCTGTGGTCTCCAACCGGATCTCCAGCTCCGGCGACCGCATGCGTTCGACGAGCGCCGCGATCTCGAAGACCCCGGCCGCGGGGCCTCGCGCGACCTCTTCCGGCGCGCGTAGCACGTGGACGAGGGATCGGAGGTCCCGGAGGGCCTCGGTGCGGACCTGCTGCGCGGTGGTGAGGGCCTTGCGCGCCTCTTCAGGGGAATCGCCCAGGGCCTCGCCGGCGACCCGGAGTTGGAGGCCCACGACGGTGAGGGTGTGCCCGACGACGTCGTGCAGTTCCCGGGCGATGTCCAGACGGGCCTCCGCGATCCGCCGGTCGGCCTCCAGACTCCGTTCCCGATCGGCCCGCAGCAGGCGCTCGTCGAGTTCCGCGCGCCAGCGGAGCCGGTTGCGGTAGGCGGTGGCGGCGGCGAGGATCACCGCGAGCCAGAGGGCCTCGGTGCCCAGGGAGCCGAGGGCCTCGCGCGGGGTGGCTCCACCCGCGCTCGTCTCCCAGGCCCCGGCGAAGGCCAGTTCGGTCAAGCCCACCCCGACCGCCCACGGCAGGCCGGGCCGGCCGGGCCGGTCGTCCGCGGCAAGAGCGGCGTACGCGGCGGAGAGCGGCCACACCCAGCCCACGTCGGTGAGTCCGGCTGTGCGGAACGCGACGACGGCCTGCACGCTGAGCAGCAGCACGGTGAGCGGCCACCGGCGGCGCAGCAGGAGCAGCGCGCCCAGCCACAGGGCGAGCGGCAGGGTACCCTCGGCGTCCAGCCGACCGTCGAGCCGGACAGTGACGGCCAGGACGGCGACGACGGTTCCGGCCGCGAGGAGCCCGTCGACGAGCCGGCCCGTGCGGGGGACGGCGAGAGCGCGTTCAGCGGGTTGGTCCATGCGCCGATCATGCACGACGGTGCCCATGGTCATGGCGGGTGCCCGCCACGCACAGTGCGAGCGCGAGCCACGTGAAGTCCACGGCGAGCAGCAGACGTTCGGCGATGCCGATGAGTGTGGGTGCGCCGCCCAGCCCGAGCGAGGGGCCGCCGCCCATCACGTCGACGAGGAAGACCGCGAACGCGACCGTGGTCGTGACCGTGGCGACGGTCAGGGTGTTCAGGACCGTTCCGAGGCCGGGCCGCCGGGCCGCGAGCGTCCCGCGGAGCAGCACGGCGGCGGTCGGCAAGGCCGCGAAGGCCAGGAAGGCGGCATTGCCGTGGACGAGTTCGGAAAGGGAAGGACGGCTCCGGTTGCCGGGCGGGTCCGCCGGGAAGAGGGCCGCGACCAGGACCCCCGCCGTCCACACCGCGAGCGCGGCCCGACCCGCCCGCCGCGTCCCGGCTCCCAGGCGTACCACGAGGACGGCGGAGGCGGCTGCGACGGCCAGCAGCGCCGCCGGGAGCAGCCAGCCGGCTGTGCCGTGTACGTATCGGCTGAGGGTCTCGCTCACCAGGTCGTACTCCGGGTTGAGCGTCTCCACCGCGGCCATCGCCAGGACCCCGAAGCCGATCAGGGTGAGCGGTGCGCGGGCCCCTGTTGCCGGGGCCGTGTTCGTCGGCGCCATGTCGTCCTCCTCAGTGTCGTTCCCGTGATGCAGAACCTACGGAGGGGCGGGGGCGGCCGCGTCGTCCCGATGCGGACACCCTGTCGTACACCGGCCGGTGTCGTCGCCCGGCCCGGCTGCACCGTTCGGTGTACACGCCGGGACAGCCGGCCCCGTGATCAGACCGTCGACGGTGAAAAGCGGCCGCCGTCGTTCATCACGAACACGGCCGCGGCGACGTCAACGGCCGCCGGCGCTACGCCGACACGGCGGCGACCCGGGCCCGGATGGCAGCGGCCGCAGCACGGGCCCGTGCTGGAGTTGCGGGACGGTGCGGCCGATGGGGCGGAAGGTGTCCGGTGGGGTCGTGGCGGCCGGGGATGGGAGGTGGGGGCGGTTTGGAGACCGTTCGGCGAGTTGGCGGTGGTAGATGGGGGTGCGGGCGATGCTGGCGCGGGCCGGGAAGTGGTCGCCGCCGGCGGAGCGGGTGGGCTCGACAGCGGCGCGCCCGGGTTGTGGTCGCGCCGCTGTCGGGTTGTGGTCAGTCCTCGGGGGAGCTCCGGGGGTCAGTGGAGCTTGTTGACGGCGGTCTTCGTCGTGGTGCGGAAGGCGGTCAGCGGGGCGTCCTTGAGGTCGCCCATCTGGCCCCAGCGGACGAGGGTGACGGTGCGGCCGTCGCGGCCGACGGAGAACAGGTGGATGTCGGAGGTGCCGATCTGCGGGTCGGCGGTGTCCAGGCTGTAGACCCAGGCGCCCTCCTCGACGGCGAGCTTGCCGTGGGAGGCGCTGACGGCCTGCAGGCCCGGGTTCTGCCGCTCCAGCAGGGGGCCGCAGCCGGCGAGGGCGGTGCGGAGGGTGTCGACCAGCTTCACGGCGTCGGCCTCGGTACGGGCCACGGTGGTGACCTGGACGCCGTTGGTGTCGAGCTCGGTGTTGAACTCGCGGTAGCGGGTGTTCTGCGCCGGGATCTTGTACGGGGCGCAGAGGACGCCACCGTTCTCCGGGACACCGGTGAACACCTGGGTGGCGGTCCACGACGTCGACGCCGGCGGCATCTGGGAGGCGGCGAGGAAGGCGGGCTGGCCAGCCGCCTGCGCCGGGGCCGTGGCCAGGGCCGCGAGGCCCAGTGCGGCAGCGGCAGCGGCGGCGAATGCGGTGCGGAGCTTGTTCATGGTGGTGAATCCCCCGTCGGGTCGTTCGTTCGGTCAGTGCCCAACCAGCCTGCGGCCGACACCCCCCAGACCGCAACGATCACCCGCCCACCAGCCGTCCCGGAACCATTCCACCCCCACTGACCTGCAAGAACGTGAAGGATGGAACGCGGGGTCGAAGGGGGTGGAATGACGAAGGACGCCGCCGTCGAGGAGTTCGCGGAGCTCGTGCGCACGCCGAAGGCGCGGAACGGGAGGAGTTACGAGGCGCCCGGCCGGCAACTGAGCGTCAACGCGTCCACTCACCGCTACCGCTCGAGCACGGCCGTCGCCGTCGGGCAGCAGCGACAACCGTTCCGCCGCTGGACCCCAAACTCGTCGCCGCAGCCCTCGGCATGGATCCCGAGGGCGTCATGATCTACCTCGCCGATCACGTCGATGCAGGACGCCTCCCCGACGCGTAATCTCCGCGACGGGTGGTACCTCCGTGATCTACCGTTCGACCGATGAGTTCCCACGACACCGGCCTCGACACGCCGACCGCCGTGACCGTCCGTTGCCAGAACAACCGCTCCGTCAGCGTGCGGCTCTGCGACTCCTCCCGGCCCGACGAGGACCGCGTGCAGTACGCGGTCGAAGCGGCCGCGCCGGGGCTGACCATGCGCGTTGACGAGGTGGTCTCCTGGAACTGGGGCGCGGACCTGGCGCCCTTCCTGGAGGGACTGGCGGTCGACTTCCGCGGCTGGGAGGGGCAGCGGGTCTGGCAGACCGACGACCGGGATCTCACCGTCAGCGCGGTGTTCCGCTCCGGTGGTCACGTCGGGCCGACCTGGACTCTTCGCCCTTGGAGAAGGGCTGCCGGTGGTTGGGAGGCATCCGTCACGACCTGGCTCGACGCCGGCGAGCAGATCTCTGCTCTCGCGGTCGATGTCCGGCGCTTCCTCACCCAGCAGGACGGTGGCCGTGGCTGACCTGCGGCTCGTCTGGACTCTCAACGGACACGGGTGGGCGGACTGCCGTATCGCTGACGGGCACGCCGATGCCGAGGTCACGGCGTCGTACATCACCAGCGCCCCGAGGATCTCCTGGCGGCGATCGCCCGGCTGGTCAGCGGTGAAGCCGAGACGCGTGCCCAGTTCGAGGCAGAGCCCACCGCTTTCCGATGGATCTTCTACCGCGCGGGCGATGACGTGTGGATCCGCCTCCTTCAACTACCGGACGACGCCAAGCACGACAACGCCGGCACCGAGATCTGGTCGACCCAGCAGAGCGTCGACGCCGTGGCACGAGCGGTGATCCGCTGCTTCGACGAAGTCGCCACGAAGTACGACGAGAGCGGATATCGCGGCAAGTGGGGCGACCACTTCCCCCGCACCGAGCTCGAAGCCCTCAGGTCGCTCTGGCGCACGCACCGGTCCGACCCGGCGGCCTGCCCCCGATGATCAATGATCTTCCCGCCGGCCTGAGTGCCCGTCACCTCGCTCATGAAGAGCACCTCCGTGTCCTTGGCGTACTGGACACGGGTGGGGCGGCCTGAAGGGAGCCGGCGGAGCGACGGAACGCGCTTTGCTCCTGCACCGACTCGGCTTCACGGCCTCGATGGTGAAACCGGACTACGACGGCCCCGGACTCCACCGAGTGGCCTTCACCATCGACCTCACGGCGAGAACAGGCTCGGGCCGGCACGCGTGATGCTGACCGCGTTCCTCTGCTACGTCGGTTGCGGTGTGCCCCTTTCCTCGCCCGGCCGGAACCGGTGTGGCTGGGTGTGCTCCACAAGGAGCAGGGCAGCATGATCCGCCGCTACACCATCTGGCGAAACCGCCACCCCGACGACCGGCGCCTACGGCCGTCGTCGATAGGGCGAATGCTGCCTGACCCGGCGCTACACGCCGGTGGTGCCATCGATGCGTTCCCGGACCAGGTCCGCGTGCCCGTTGTGGCGGGCGTACTCCTCGATCATGTGGACATAGATCCAGCGGAGGCTGACGTCCTGCTCCATGAAGCGGCCCGTATCGGTCAGAGCACGGCCGGCGCAGTGCTCGCGGGCGCGGGCGATCTCCGCGTGCCAGGTGGCGAGAGCGTCGCTCAGGGCGGCGCCCGCAGCAAGGTCGAAGCCGCCGTCGGGGCCGTCCGGGTCGGCCTGCGGGTCGTAGATGGGCGGGGTCTGCTCTCCGGCGAGCACGCGGCGGAACCAGTTCCGCTCCACCTCTGCCATGTGCTGGACCAGGCCCGTCAGAGTGAAGCCAGACGGCGGCACGGACGCAACGGCGGCCTGCTCATCGTCCAGACCCTCGCACTTCATGGCCAGTGTGGTGCGGTGAAAGTCAAGCCAACTTTCAAGCGTCGTGCGCTCGTCGGCGTTCAGGGGCGGCATGGGGCGATCGATGGCGCTCATCGGTCGATTATCGCCAGCGGCCGAAGCCGTCGACAGGCGGGGTCGGGCGCTCGTCCTCGGGTGGGTCTGTCGATCGAACGGCCCTGTCTCACACGGTCACCATGCCTGTTGACGGTGCGCGTTCGGGAACAGACCCACCGCAGGGTGCAGCCCGGGACACGGCATCCTCTGGGACGGCATACCCAGACCCATCGCGGCCTGACCGCTCAACCCTGCGAACCTTTCCGGTCGCAGCACCCGTCACGCGCTGCTCGGTATGCCCGCGTTCGCGAGGATGTCGCGCGCGGGCAGTGTCGTGCTCTGGGCGGCGGTCAGGCCGGAGGCCGCCAGGTGGGCGTCCACGATGCGTAGGCCGGCCGCGTATCCGGCGAAGTCGGGCAGTCCGACGGGCCGGTGCCCCATGTGCCGGGCGGTGGCATCGCCGTACACGTAGGCGGGCAGGTTCCGCATTCCCGCCACGTCGATGCCCGCGACGACCTTCGCGTAGGCGTCGTCGAGTTCCGGGCCGGACAGTGCCGTCGCCCAGGGGCCCATGGCCCGCTCGCCCGCCAGTTCCCGTACGAACGCCTCGGCGAGCCCCTCGGCCACGACCTGTTCGCCGACCGTGACCGTCGTCGGATTCCAGACCACGTTGGCGTAGCGCAGATTGTGGTGGAGTTCGTGAGCGGCGACGTACCCGATCTTCGCCATGCTGGTCTCGGTCGGCCACATCGTCAGCTGGATGGCCCCGGGGATACCGCCCATGCCGAGGTAGCCGGCGTTGCGGACCGTCAGCAGGTCGTCGTCGGGGTCGCCGAGCACCAGCACGACGTGCACGGTGTCGGCGTACGCGGCTTCGGGCACCGCGCCGCTCAGGCGCTCCCACGCCGCGGCGAGGCAGTCCTCGATCCGACCCCACACCCCCGCTTCCCGCATCCGCCGCAAGGCGGCCAGGTGGCGCGGGTCCTCGCGATCGATCCGAAAGCCGCTGCCCATCTGGTGCATCCGAACGACGTCGATGCCGATCGGGGACATCACGCCGTCCAGGGGACCGAGCATGTCCCGCAGGGCGTCGGGCCGCTCCTCGAGCGGGCGCCGCAGGAGGTCGAGCATGGCGGAGGCCGTGTCGTGAACGATGATCTTCATGACCCGGACCGTACGACCTCACGCCACGTGAGGAGCAAGCCCCACAACCGGTCATCGGCCGACCGAAGGCACCGTCCGCACCCGGCCTGTGCCGGCCTCCGGCTCATCCCGTGTTCCCCCGGACGACGAATGACCGTGTCCATGATTCCAGCGTGAGTCGACGGACAATCCGACGGCCGCCCCATCGCCACACGGCTGACGCCGCGCGAGGCCTCGTCCAACCGACCGGTGACGCGGCCGGGGCTTCGACCTGACGCCCGCGCGCCGACGCCGGACAGCGGCGCGGGGACGGCAAGTCGGCGGCAAGTGGCCGCCAAGGGGATGCGGGGACCGTTGCGCATACGTTGTCGACAAGCGATCCAGGAGTGTCCGGACGTGTCTCCCAGCTGTACTCCCCCGAGCCCCCTCACCCCGAGCGCCCCCGCCGGAGCAGCGCGATGACGGTACTCGGCTCCGCTCCCCACGACGTCCTGGACGCCTACCGGACCTGCGAGTTCGTCACCCTGGGCAAGGACGGGACCCCGCTGGCCTGGCCCACGGCCGTCGAACGCCGCGACGACGGAACCCTGTTCCTCACCACCTCGATCGCGTTCGCACAGAAGGCGCTGAACGTCCGCCGCGATGGCCGGGTCGCGCTGCTCTTCTCGGACCCGACCGGAAGCGGCCTCGACTCCGCCCCGCAGATCTTCGTGGGCGGTCGCGCGCAGTGCCCCGACACGGTGATGGCGGGTCCGCGCGGGGCCGAGGAGTACTGGCGCAGGCTCTTCGAGCGGCAGCCGCACAGCCGCGCGTACCTGACGCGGCCCATGAGGCCGGTGATGTCCTGGTACTACCTGCGCCTCCTGATCACCGTCGAACCCGAACGGGTGCTCGTCCGGCCTCCCCTGGCCGAGCTGCCGGACCTTCCGGTGCCGGCCGTGCCCGCCGGGGCGGCGGCCCTGCCCGGGGCCCCTCAGCTGACGGGCCTGCCCACCGCCGTCCTGGCCGCCCTCGACGCCTCGGGCGCGCCGCAGCTCGCCCGTACCCGACCGCGGCCGACGGCGGCGGGCTACCTGGTCGAGGTGCCCGCGGACTGCCCCGTCGAGCCGGGGCCGGCCGGCCTGCTGGTGCACCGGCACGACGAACGGCTCGACCGCATGTACAACGCGCTCGTACGCGGCGAGCTGCGCCGCAGCGCGGCCGGCTGGGTGGTGGTGCCGTCCACGGTGGTCGAACCCATGGGCTCGGGGCGCGCGAGCGACGCCCTGCGGGTCCTGCGCCACACGCGGCGATCCACCGACCGGTACCTCGCGCGGCGCGGCCTGCGCCGGCCGAAGGTGCAGTGGGACCGGTTCGCCGCCCTCGCGGAACAGGGCAGGGAGCGGGAACGGGAACGGCGCTGAGCCGAGCGTGCCGAACCGTCACCCCGCCCGGAAGGAACCCGTGTGCGTACCCTGATCGGCTTCGCCGCCGCAGTCCTCGCCTCGCTTCGGCATCCCCCGCCCGCTCCCCCTCCGCCGGCCGGCGCGCCCGCCGGTCGGGTCCGCCGGCCGGCGGTGACGGGGGCGCCGCACCACTGATCCGGTCCCGGGGACCTCCTGCCCCTCCTTCCCCCTACGATGTTCTTGTCATGATCACAATGAAGGTGCTCGGGCCGTTCCGGGCCGAGGTCGACGGCCACCCCGTCGACGCGCGCGGCCGGCTCGGACGGATGGTCCTCGTCCAGCTGCTGCTCGCCCGCGGTGCGGTCGTATCCACGGAGCAGATCATCGAGCGGCTCTGGCCGACGCGCGTCCCGCCGAGCGCGCAGACCTCGCTGCACGCGTACGTCGCCCGGCTGCGGCGCGCCCTCGAACCGGAACGGGCGCCTCGGGCGCCCGCGCGGATCCTGGTCAGCGCCCCCTACGGCTACTCCCTCGTCCTGGACCGGACGGCGGTGGACGCCTGGGTGTTCGAGGACCGGGTGGCGGCCGGCCCGGCGGCGGATGCGCCCCCGCACCTCGTCACCGAGCACCTGACCCGGACCCTGGCGACGTGGAGCGGACGGCCGTACGCCGAGTTCGCCGACGAACCGTGGACCGCGGCCGAACGCACCCGTCTGGAGGAGCTGCGGCGCGGCGCCAGGGAACGGCTGGCGGCGGCGCGGCTGGCCGGCGGGCAGGGCGCCCAGGCCGTCGCCGAGGCCGAGGTCTTGACGGCGGAGCAGCCGCTCCACGAGGAGGGCTGGCGGCTGCTGGCCCTGGGACTGTGGGCCCGCGACCGTCAGGGGGACGCCCTGGCCGCGCTGCGCCGGGCGCGGCAGGTCCTCGACGAGGAGCTCGGAGTCGGGCCCGGACCCGCCCTGTTGGAGCTTGAGGACGCCCTGCTGCACCAGCGCGTCGAGTTCCTCCACCGGGCGGCGCCGGCCCCCGCGCCGGCCCCCGTCCTGCGGGCCGAGGAGCCGGCGGCCGTGGCCGCCGTACCCGCCCGCCCGGCCGCGCCGACGGTCTTCAGCGCCGACAAGCTCCTGGCCCGCGACGCGGAGCTGCTCCACCTCGCCTCCGCGGCCGACCGGGCGCGCACCGGCGGGGCGCGGGTGGTCCTCGTCTCCGGGGAGGCGGGCATCGGGAAGTCGAGCCTCCTGGAAGCCGCCCTGCGGCAACTCCCGGGGCAGGGCTGGCTGGTCGCCTCCGGGCAATGCCCCGAGACCGAGGGCGCCCCGCCCGGCCGGGCCTGGTTCGACATGCTGCCCGGCCTCGCGCGGGCCGCGCCGCCGGGAGCGTACGCCGACGAACTCGCCCCCCTCCTGGAACCGGGCACCGCGAGTGACCCGGGGCAGGCGGACGGCAGCCCCGCGCGGCGCTTCCGCCTGCACAGCGCGCTGCTCGGCTGGCTCCGCGACACCGCCCTGCGGCAGCCGCTGGCGCTGGTCCTGGACGACCTGCACCGGGGTGACCAGGAGAGCGTCGAGCTGTTCCTGCTCTGTGCCGAACGGCTGCGCGACGTACCGCTGCTCCTGGTGGGCTCGTACCGCACCGGCGAGGGCGACCTGACCGGGGCGCTGGCACGCCTGGCCGCCCTCTCCCCCGTACGGCTGGCCCTCGGCGGGCTCCCGGACGCCGAGGCGAAGGCGCTGATGCGCCGCGTCGCGGCCGGCATGAGCGACCGGGCAGCGACCGCTCTGGCCGAGCGGGCCGGGGGCAACCCCTTCTACCTGCGCGAGAGTTCCCTGCTGCTGGCCGGCGAGGGCGAACAACAGGCGCTGGCCCGCATTCCGCAGGGGGTCCAGGACGTGCTGCGGCGCCGGCTGGCCCTGCTCGCGCCGACCGCCACGGCCGGACTGCGCCTGGCCGCCGTGGCCGGACGCGAAGCACCGGTCGCGCTCCTGGTCCACGCCGCGGACTGCGACGCCGACCAGCTCCTCGACGCCCTGGACGCCGGGGTGTCCGCGGGCCTGCTCACCGAACCCAGGCCGGGAACGGTCCGCTTCAGCCACGCCCTGGTCAGGGACGCGCTGGAGGCCGACCTCACCGGGCTGCGGCTGGCCCGGATGCACTCGCGGCTCGGCCGGAGCCTGATCGCCCTGGGCTCCGACGACGTCGCCGCCACCGCCCACCATTTGCTGCGCGCGGCCGCGGTCGTGACCGCCGACGCCGGTCCCGCCGTACACCACGCCCGGCTCGCGTGCGAGCAGGCCGTACGCCGCTACGCGCCGCAGAACGCCGAGAACCTCCTCGGCACGGCCCTGGGCCTGCTGGCGGCCCACCCGGCCGCCTTCGCCGACCAGGACCCCGCCCGGTTGCGGGTGCTGCTGCTGGGCCAACTGGTGGACTGCCGGATCCGGATGGGCGCCGTCGTACCGGCCCGGGAGGCGCAGCAGGAAGCCGTGCGGGTGGCCCGGGCGGCGGGCCGGGCCGATCTGCTGACGGCCGCGTACACGACCTGGACGGAACCGACACCCTGGCGCGTGCGCGCGTACGCGGAGTGCGACCCCGAGGCCGTCGAGGAGCTCGGCAGGCTGCTGGAGGGCCGTGGAACGGCCGACCGGGAGCGGTGCCTGCTCCTCGACCAGCTCGCCGACGCCCTCGACGACACGGATCCGCGGGCCGTGGTCGTCGCCCGGCAGGCCGTGGAGCTCGCCCGGGCCACCGGTGATCCTCGACTGCGGGGCCTGACCCTCACCTCGCTGATGCGCCGGATCGACTGTGAACTCGCGCCCGGGGCCTACCTGGAGCTCCACGAGGAGCTCACCGAGGTGGCCGACGCCCAGGGCGGCCCCGAGTACTCGTGGATGAGCGCCTACACCGCCGCCCGGATGGCGGCCGCCCGCAACGACCCGGCGGGAATGGAGGAGTGCCTGCTGCGCGCCGACGGGATCGCGCGGACCTATGAACTCCAGGGCGCGTTCGCGGTGGCCCGGCTGCGCCGGCCGATGCTGGCGCTGGCCCGGGGGCGGTTCGAGGAGGCCGAGCGGGAGCTCGGGACGGCGGTGGCGGAACTGCGGGCCCGCGGGGCGGTGGACCTCAGCGGGCTGGCGGGCCTGGCCGTCGGGTGCGTACGGCTGCAGCAGGGACGGCTCGCCGAGGTCCTGCCGGTCCTGCTCGCGGTGTGGGAACAGTACCGGCCGCACAACGAGGCCCTGACCGCGCTGGCGCTGCTCGCCGCCGGCCGGCCGGCGGAGGCCCGGAAGGTCTTCGCCCAGCGGGCCCCGCTGCTGCCCGACTTCGCCTACGGCATCCTGGCCGGCCTGCGCGGCACGGCCGCGATCGCCTTCGGCGACCGGGAGGCGGCCGGTGCAGTTTACCGGGACCTGCTGCCCCTTCGGGAGCTGGCGGGCGGCGCGAGCAGCCTGAGCCTCGTCTTCCGGCCCGTCGCGCAGACCCTCGGGGACCTCGCCGCGTTCCTGGGCCGCCCGGACCGGGCCCGCGACCACTACCGGGAAGCGCTACGGGTGGCCGCCGCGTGGGACTCGGACCACTGGGCGCAGGCCGCCCGCGCCGCCCTGGCCGGGCTGCCTCCGGCTGCGTCCGCGTAGTGCGGGTCAGTGCCCCCTGAGCTCGGCCATGAACTCCGCCGCCAGGTCGAGGAACTCCTCCGGGGAGTCCGTCGTCAGCTGGAGGTCCACCAGCACCTCGTCGGTGTCCGCCGCGCACATCAGCCGCAGGTGGTCGCAGATCTGGCGCACCGTCCCGCGCCGGTGGGTCTCCCCGTCGGGGGCCTTTGCCGGGGTGAGTTCGGCGTTCACCCTGAACACGCGGCGCAGCAGGGCCGGGTCCCGCCCCGCCCGCTCGGCGGCCTCGACGGCCACCGCCCACAGCCCGTGCAGGTACGGCAGCGGCATCGAGGCCGCAAGCCATCCGTCCGCCCGCCGGCCGATCCGCTCCAGGGCGAACGGGGTGAAGCCGCCCAGCAGGAGCGGCGGTCTCGGCGTCTGCGCCGGTTGCGGCAGGACCGTCGACTCGGCGATCGTCCACAGGGGGCCGGTATGCGCGACCGTCCCGGACCGCCAGACGGCCTCCAGGACGTCCAGCGTCTCCTCCAGGCGGGCTCCGCGCCCCCGCCACGGCACGCCGCAGGCCTCGTACTCCTCCCGCATCCAGCCCAGCCCGATGCCCACGTCCAGGCGGCCGCGGCTGATCAGGTCGAGGGTGGTCAGGGACCTGGCGAGCACCAGGGGCGGCTGCCACAGGGCGTTGAGGGTGCTGCTGCCCAGCCGCACCCGCACCGTCGCGGCGGCCGCGACGCCCAGCGCGAGCAGGGGGTCGAGATGGGTGCCGTACCGCAGGGGCATCGGCTTCCCGCCCGCGTACCCGGCGGGCGGGACGAGCGGGGACAGCAGCCGATCGGCCACCCAGAGGCTGTCGCACCCCAGTTCCTCCAGGGCCGTGCACAGGGCGGCGGAGCGGTGGGGGTCGGCGAAGGGGCCGAACTGCGGGACGGAGAATCCTGTGCGCACGGCGGTGGGGGCTCCTCGATCGGTACGGAACGGGTGAGGGGGCGGTGACGTCCGGGCCCGGACACGCCCGGCCCGGGAACATGTCCCGGGCCAGGAACGCGCCCGGCCCGGTAACACGCCCGCGCCGGACGCATCACGGGGCCGCCTCATCCACCCGCCCGCCGACCACGGATCCGAGTGGTCTCACGACGGTAGCGGCGCTGCCCGAGGAGCTTCCACACCACCCGGGCGGGAACCGGCAGCCGGGTGAGGAACTCCTGGCGCTCCTCGGGCGAGGTGTCCTCCAGAATGGCGCCCAGTGCGATCATCAGCCGCTCTTTGGGGGTCTCGGCCAACCCCCGCTCCCCGACGGCCCGCCACCGCTCCTCGTCGACGTACAGCGCCACCAACGGCATGACCTCCCGCTCCTCCTCGTCGAGGTGGGCGCACAGCTGCCGGTGGTGCCTGCGCAGCGCCTCGGCCAGCTCGTCCCGGTCCTCGACCAGGGCCCGCTCCCGCCACCGGTCCATCAGTACCCGCACCTCGTCGATCCCGCCGTCGAGCTCGCGGTGCTGCGCCTCCATCGCGAGTACCTGCTCGGCATCGAGGTCCAGGTGCGGCAGCACCGCGGGCCAGAGCAGCTCGTCCTCTCCGGTGTGGTGGGCGTGCAGCCCTACGGTGTACTGGCGCCAGTGCTCGGCCAGCACCCGTGCGCGCACCGTGTCACCGGGCGGCACGTCCTGGACGAGCTCGCCCAGCAGCCGCGACTCGCGGCGGAACACCCGGTGGATCATCGCCATCTCCCGGGTGTAGGGGTGAACGGCGGCGTCGAAAGCATTGCTCGTGGTCATGCCCACACTCTCCGGAGCCCGGTTGCCGGCCACTTGCCACCGACTTGCACGGCCCACGGGACGGTCGCGCGGTCCGAGGCGTACCCGCCGCCGACCCCTCGGCGTCGACCGCCTTCGTCCGGATGAACGATCCGGGGTGCTCCTCCCGGTCGGCGAGCCGGGCCCGGATGTCGCGTTCGAGGGCTTGGACGGAGCGGTGGACGCCTCGCTCGACCCTCTTCCGGGTCGGCACGCCGAACCACCGTTGCACCTGTTCGGCGCCTACCGGGACAACTCTGCGCACCCCTCACACGGCTTTGTGACTATGACCGATGCGGGTCCACCCTCGCAGCCGAAGGGCCATCGCGGGTAGGCGATGAAACCGGGCGGGCGCCCGCTGTGGTCGCCCTGGCCGTTGCTGTCCTCCATCCGGGACTCGATCCCGGGCTGTTCCTGCGTGGCGACGAGGGCGCCGTCCTGCCGCCGGCACTGCACGCGGAGTTTGGCCGTCGAGGATCTTCGGATCATCGAGCGCCTGACAGACGGGCCCATCCCACCGGGCCTCGGCGTAGGTATGGAGGGTAGGTCCGGAGCGCGCCGCGCGCACCCGCACCCTCATCTCCCAGTTGTCGCTGGCGCAGTACATCGAGCGGGAGGGTCGGCTGCCGGGGAGGGTGCTGCCGCCAAGTCGTTCTGGCGCTTCAAGGTATCGGCGGGCTCAGGAGCAGTGGACTCGTCCGTGGCTCCGGGCCCGGTGGCGGCGAGTCGGACCGCGAACGTCGGCTGGAATCGAACTGACGCTGATACACGCCGGCCACTGGCAAAGGTCGGAACGGGCCCCCGGGCATCGAGACAGGTGCGGGAAGTCCGGGGGATCACCGTACGTCCTGGCAGGGCACAGGCAGCAACGGCACCTCGTGGGTGACGACCACGCCTTCCCCGGCGACCTCAACGTGGTGGTCGGTACAGAAGGGCCCAACGTGACCCTGGACGAGCAGTGATCGTTGGCAGGACATGGACAGGACCAAGCGCTTACTCGTGGGCATCGCCCTCACCACAGCCGCACTGCCGTTTTCCACCCCGGCGCACGCCGATCAGCCTCTGGCCAGTGCGATCGACACCGCCACGGACAACCTGACGAACACGTGCAGCTTCGGCCAAACCGGGTCGACCACCACCTCGAACAACGCACAGGCTGCCAACCCTCTGGTCGCCTTGGTCAATGGCGCCATCAATGCAGTGGCCCCGATCGACGTCAATGCGCAAGCCCTCGACTGCAACAACATCGGCGTGAGGGATGTGGTGAACCTCAACTCGAAGAACGCCGACAAGAAGGTCGACGTCACTGAGATCGACGACAGCTTCAACCACAACGGCTGAGACTTCGCGGGCAGGCGGTCTCGTAGTGCTCGCCGGCTCGGGCCGGTCCGAGGTACCGAGGCCGCCCAGCACCTGGAGGTGGTAGGCGCGGGCCGCGATCCGGACGGCTTCGCGCAGCTCGGCCTCCCGGACGGCGGCGGCCGCGGCCTCGTCGCCCCGGTCAAGCAGGACGCGGTCGGCCTGGTCCAGGACGTCGGCCCACCCGTCGTACGCCGCCGGGTCCACTCCGGTCAGGCGCGTGAGTCACAGGTCCGCGTGCGACTGGAGCTGCTGCTCGCCGGAGCGGTAGTCGAGCACGGTGCCGCACGGCATGGTGCCGGTGTCCGGGTGGTTCGTGGCGCCGGGCCCCCGTCGAGGTCCACGGAGTGCGCGGGGCACAGGTGGGCGAGCCAGGCCGCGCCCGACCCGGGGTCCTGTGCCGGGCCTTCGCGAAGCACGGTCGCCCGGGTCGGGCACTTCGCCACCAGCATGCGCAGCCCGCCGAGGTCACGGTGGGCGGAGAGCTCCTGGACGATCGACGGCACGGTGGACACCTTCGCGGGTCGGACCTCGATGAGGCGACGACGACGGTGCACAGTGCGGTGACCCAGTAGAGGAGCCGGACGCGTTCCAGGTCGTCGCCGTACTGGCGCAGCCGGGGGCCGGCGGTGTCGCCGGGGAGGAGCTCGCCCATGCCCGGCACACAGCCCTGGCCCCCGCCCCGGGCCCGGACAGCCCCGCAGGCCGCATCGAGTCGCCCCGCCCCCGGACCGCGTGGAGAGGGGCACGGCCCACGGGAAGCTCGTCGCCACCGCCAGGGACGACCCCGCCTTGCAGGCCGCCCTCGACTGAACCTCGCCCGTGGGTGCCGTGCCTGCCGCCGGGGGTACACGTCATCGACTTTCGGTCAGGTGTGCGTGGATTCCAGTCGGAATGATCAAGTGCTGCCCACTTCGCGTGAGGTGCTCGCTACCTTCCGTGGCGTTGGTTGGGTCCGTGGCCTCTCCGGGCGGAGCTGAGACCTGTTGGGGCGCGGGCACGGCGGTACGCGAGGAGGGGCACGTGGCTGACGACGTTCAGCAGCAGGAAGACGACCAGAACTTGTGGCGGGCCGTGTACACGGCAGACCGAGGCTGGAGCGAGGGAACGGCGTTCGCCGACCACCTCAGCGTGGCCGCACCCGCCCTGGCCGAGGTGAACGGCACGCTGTACTGCGCACACCGAGGAGCCCGGCAGGGCAGGGAGAAGCAGCTCCCGCTCCGCTGGACCTCCTTCACCCCGGCGTCGCTCAAGCCGTTCGCCGACGCACTGGAGCAGGCCCGCGTGCCGCTGCCCGAGGGCGCGAGCGAGCCGGAGCAGCAGAAGTGGCAGGAGACCGTCACGGCCGCGGCCGAGGCTCTGGACGAGGCCCGCAAGTGGACTCCCGACGCCTACGTGAACTGGCTCCACAGTTCCGAGACGCCCGCGCTGGTCAACGACAACGGCACCGTGCGGATGGTCTTCACCGGCGTCGAGGCGATGGACGACGACCACTCCGAGTACAGCGACCAGAAGGTCTGGGCGACGTCGCTGTGGGAGACCCGGCTGGACCACGTCGACGGCAGCCCGAAGTGGGCCGAGCCCCGGCGAATATCCGTGGACTCGCAGATGCCGCTGGCCCCGGGGCTGGCCGTGTTCAACGGGGCCGTGCACCTGGTCTTCGTCGACCCGTACAGCAGGTTCCTCCAGCACCTGGTGCGCGACGCCGAGGGCAAGTGGACTCCGGTCTCCACGCCCGAGGCCGTCTCCGCCTACGAGGCGGCCGAAGCCGCCGCCTGGAAGAAGTACGAGGAGACCAAGGACGCCGCGCACCTCGACAGCGGGTTCAAGCCGCCCCTGCCCTTCCGAGGCGAATCCCTGGATGAGGACAACGAGTTCGCCAGGGCGGCCTTCGACGCGCACGGGTGGCCCGGCAGTGTTTCCCTCGCCGTCCACGACGGCCGACTCCACGCCCTCTACCGGGGCAACCCCGGCTACAAGTACTCCGAGGTCTTCGGCGACGACATCCCCGACGAGACGTACGGGCCGCTCGTACACGCCGCCTACGACGGCACCGCCTGGAACGATGCCAGGGACGCCGGCCCGAAGAACAAAGAGGGCTTCGTCGCCGACCCGTACTACTCGCGCCGCGGCGGCGCCCTGGCCCCGTACGACGGCAAGCTCCACACGGTCTTCCCGTCCCCGGACAACAAGCTGCGCCACGGGACCTGGACCAAGGACGCCGGCTGGTCCGAGCCGGTGACCCTGGACAGCCACGACTCCGGCAACTCCCCGGCCCTGCTGCCGTTCCGGGACGGCCCGGCGGGCGCCGAGCGCGAGGTCCTGCTCCTGGTCCACCGGGGCGTCGACCGGTACGTGCCGCCCAAGCCGCCCGTCCCGCCCGCCCCGCCCTCGTTGGAGGACGTGGAGAAGCGGGGCACCCCCGTGACCGGGAAACTGGCGACCGCCTACGGTGCCGGCGACTGGTCCCGGCTGGAGCACCGGTTCACGCTGACCCCGGCCACGCTGAAGAACGGCGAGCAGGCCATCATCGTCACGTTCGAGGCGTGGGCACAGTACTACTGGCTGTGGCGGTGGTACCGGGAGAGCTACGGCGGCAACTACCGGCCCCACCTCTCTGTCGACTTCCGCCTGGCCGAGGCCGGACGCCTGGGCTCCATAGTCGGCCACGCGCAGTTCTCCTCGACCGAGGGCAACGGCTACTGGCGCTTCGAGAAGGTCTTCACCGGCGTGAAGGCGGGCGGCAGCTACGAGGCCGCCCTGTTCACCTCCAACACGGAGAAGACGGGCGGCTACTGGCTCGGCACCAAGACCGACCCCGACAACCCCCGATACGCGATCTCCGACGAGACGTACACCCGAGTCTCCAACTTCCGCAGCAGCAGGGCCGAGATCACCCTGCCCGACTGACGCCGGAGCGGGGCCGGCGAGGGGGTGCGCCCGGGCACCCGGCCCGGCGCCCCCTCGCGGGTGCGGCAGCCCGCCCGGGGCAGGGGGCGAGCGGTCCAGGGGTCAGGGCGGGCAGGCGCCGGAGCAGGGACCGCGTCGGCGGCCGCGGGCTCCAGCTGCTGCCGGACGGTGTCGGCGGGGCCGGCTGTTCGCTCATCGAGGGCTGCAGGGCGCGTGACCGGCTGGCCTCACCACGGTATCGCCGAGCGGAAGGGGCCCTGGATCACTCCGGAGGAACCCGGGCTCACGATCACGTTCCGTGCGGATCACCGGCACTCGGGGGGTTGAACTTCCATGTGTCACGTCCGCCTGCGGATTCCGGCCGGGACGGCCCTGGAGGGGCGCTGAAACGGACATCTCAGGGGCGCATTCGAGGTGGCGTGACACCTTCCGGGGTGTGCGTGACAGCTGGTGTCACACACACGCCGTGTGAGCGTGACACCGGAGGCGCCCGGTCAGGGGGCCTCCGGTGCGGGCGCGGGTGAGGAGGTCGGTGCTGTGCTGTTCGAGGTCCGTGACAGCGCCGAGGTCCACGCGGAGCGTGTACTGGCTGTGCCTCCCGGCGGGAGCGGGTTCCTCGGTCAGCCGCCGATGGTCCGCAAAGCCCCAGCTGCCGCCTGTGTAGATGCCCTTGATCCTCCCGTCCACCGTGCCGACGGCATCGAAGGGGCCTCCTTGCCAGTGGAAGGTCCAGTAAGTTCGGTACCAAGCCTCCAACTGCTCCGGTGCGGCAAGGAAATGCCCGGAGCTCGTGCTTCGGGGATCGGCTTCGAGGCTCGCAGGCCGGTCCTGCCCAGTGGTCAGTGCGACGAGCCCTGAGGCGTCGGCCTCTGGCGGCCGGATAGGTCCGGCCGCGGTAGACCGCGTAGAGCTTGGGACGGAAGTGGTCGACTTCGGCCAGACGCCTCACCAGCGCCTGCAACGGTTGCAGCAGATCCTCTTGATGCTGCTCCAGCTCGGTGACCTCGTCGCGGGGGAACACCCTGTCGTACTTGGTGACCAGACGCTTGAGATGCTCCCTGGCGAAGCGTTCGTCGGAGCCTTGGTAGTTGCCTTCGAGGGTGGTGGAAGTGGAGGCCGTGCACTCGAAGAGCTCGCCCATCCAGCGGAACGTCCACGTCACGGTGTACCAGGCGCTCCGGCGCCACCGGGTAGCCCACCGACCCGTCGGCGGCCTCTCGCGGAGCGACTCCTTCGGGCGCCGGGCGTCCGGGAGGGGGCAGCAGCTCGACGCATGGCCACAGACCCACGGCGTCACGGGTCCGGTAGAGCTCACCGCGGAAAACGGCTACGTTGCCCTTCACCGGGAAGGAAAACCCAGCAGGTTCAGTCATGGTTTCTTCGATCGCCTTTTGTCCTTGTCGAAGTAGCCGCAGGACTCTTCGGTTCCGTCGTCGTGCAGGAGCCAGATTTCAGCATGGTGAGGGAGATCGGCGGCCTTGGCATGCCACTCCGGTACGCCCCCGCCCGTGTAGCCGGTGCCGAGGAACGGGTCTGCCAAGCCTTTCCCTGGCTCAGCCCGGCCGTGCCGGCAACGTGATCGGCCAGTTCCCTGTCGGCGACGGCGCCGAAAGACGGGACGGCCTGCATGTCCTCTGGTGCCGGAAAACGCAGCTGGTACGCGTCCGACGCGCCGTGAGGAATGGGGGTCCAACCTGCCCCGCCGTCGTCCAGAGCAAGTCCGTCGCGCAGCTGGTCCATGGTGCGAAGGTCGGCGGTGTCGGCGCCTCGTGGAGTGACCCCCGGGATTCCGACACCTGGACGCTGGATGTTTGGTCATCCAGGGGAAGTGATCCAAGGTGGCAAAGCGGAAGAACTACCCCGAAGAGTTCAAGCGGGACGCGGTCGACCTCGTACGTTCCTCGCCGGACCGTTCCCTCACGACATTGCCCACGGCCTGGGCATCCATCTGGAGACCCTGCGCAAATGGGTCCGCGACGACCGGACCCGCACCCGGACGGCGCATGGCGAGGGTGACGCCGGCATGACTTCTGATGAGAAAGACGAGCTCAAGCGCCTGCGGCGGGAGAACGCCCGGCTGAAGGAGGACAACGAGATCCTCCGGAAGGCCGCCGCCTGTTTCGCGCGGGAGACGACACGGTGATCCGCTTCCGTTTCGTCGACGAGCACAGAGGCGCCCACGGGGTGAAGCGGATCTGCGACGTTCTCGGATGGGACCGCTCCGGCTACTACACCTGGCACCAGAACAAGGAGGCACGGCAGGAGAAGGCCGATAGGGAAGAGGGCCTGGCCCGCCGCATCCGGGAGATCGACACCGATTCCCGGGGATCCTACGGGGCTCTGCGGATCACCCGAAAACTCCGCGACCAGGGGCAGGTGGTGAACCGCAAGCGTGTCGCGCGGATCATGCGGGAGCGTGAGGTCGTCGGGATAACGCGACGGAAGTCGCGGTCGCTGACGAGACAGGACCGTATGGCACCGCCGGCACCGGACCTGATTCTGCGGGACTTCACCGCGCCGATGCCGGGCCTGAAATTCGTCGGGGACATCACCTGCCTGCCGACGGCCGATGGGTGGCTGTATCTTGCGACGGTGATCGATCTGTGCACGAGGGAGGTCGTGGGCTGGTCGATGGCCGACCACATGCGCACCGAACTGGTCGCAGACGCCCTCCGGATGGCCCATGCGGGCGGGCATACGGCGGGCAACGCGAGCTTTCACTCGGATCGTGGGTCGCAATACACCTCCACCCAATTCCGCGCTCTTCTGGGCGAGTTGGATATCCGGCAGAGTGCCGGCCGGACTGGTTCATGCTTCGACAACGCCGCCGCGGAGAGCTTCTTCGCCGTCCTGAAAGCAGAGATCGGCACGACCGTCTGGGAATCCCGGGCGCAGGCTCGGCAGGACGTCTTCCGGTGGATCGCGCAACATTACAACCGGGAGCGGCTCCACCCGACCATCGGCTACATCACGCCGTACCAGGCGAGAGTCCGCTGCCATCAACGGCTGGACCTCGCGGCACAAAACGGAAGTGTCGGCACCCGAGGGGTCACTTCAGACACCCCCGAGTCCACGGGCTCCGACTACACAACGTCAGTCAGCACCGCATCACACCCATGCTCACCGACGTCCGACCGCACGCCACTCGTCTTCGAGGACGCTGAACACCTCGGAGTCTCGCCAACCGTCCCGGATCAGAGCGGTGTGACGATGACGCCCTTCCCATGTCATGCCGAGCTTGCTGAGCACCCGTGCCGATCCAAGATTCCGCGGGTCACAGGTGGCATAGATGCGGTGGAGCCCAAGATCCTCGAACCCTCGCGCCAGCAGTCCCTTACCGATCGCTGTTCCGACGCCCTGTCCCCAAACCCGCGGATGCACGGCATAGGTGATCTCGCCTTGACGCTGCCCTCGGCTCCGGACGTGAAGCTCCCCCATGCCGACCACGTCGCCATCGATGCGCGCTACATAAGCGAACCGCTGCCGGGGCATGCGCGACCAGACGTCGACCGCAGTCATCACGAAGGCGCGTGTCTGCTCTTCGGTGTTCGGTCCCCAGGTCTGGAAGCGGCAGACCTCAGCGAGGGAAGCCCAGGAGTGAACAGCTCGCCAGTCAGCGAGCTCGATTCTGCTCAAGCTCACCGAATGTCGAGTCACAAGCTGATCTTGCCAGATGTGGTCGCGCGTCGACCTACGGGTTCAGAATCAGGCACTCAGGCCGCCGGGGTCATCGTGAACACGGTGTCGGCTTCGTGCTCGCTCTGTCGCGTGGGTCTCGGTGATGGCGGTCCGGGTGGAGGACTCGTCGACGATGCAGGGAGACCAGGCGTGCCCCTTCCCCCAGGTGCGGCGGCAGCCAGCGGAGCGACCCTTCAGGACCGGCTCCTACTCACAGCCAAGCGAAAACAACCCCCGATCGTTCAGGGCGATTTCGAGAAATTTCCGGAGCGGGCACATCCGCTCTACTGTGCGCTTCCCGAACCGGGCGCCTGTATGAAGAATTCATACCAGAACGTGAGGTTTAGTTACTGGTGAGCGACCTGAGCGATCATGAAGACTCTGTCGTGTCAGAGAAAAGGCCCGCTGACAGACGGGCCGTCGCAGCAGAGGGAGACCGCTCATGAACGCCACCACACTGCTCACCCCTCCGGTCCAGGCCGACGCCGAATGCGGCATCGTCATCGAGGACCTGGACGCCCTCGGCCCGGAAGCGGTCGCGATGCTGACCTTCTGCGTCCGCCAGGCCGAGCTGCCGGCCCACGCCGGGAGGACAGCCGGGCTCGCGGCATGACCGGCGGCGGTGGCGGTGGCGGGACGGCGGAAGCACCGCTCGGCTTCAAGCGGCACCTGCGGATGACGGTCGTACCGCACGAGGCGGCCTACCTGGTCTCGCCCCGGGCGGTGACCGCCCTGCGCGGTCGCCCGGCCGAGGTGCTGGCGCCGCTGCTCGACGGCAGCCGGACCTGCGCCGAGATCCTTGAGGAGGCGGCGGAGGAACTGCCGCGGGATCAGGCCGTGCCGGCCCTGCGCAGCCTCGTCGCCGGCGGTCTCGTACGCACCCTCGCCGCGCCCCCGGCAGACCCGGCGGCCGGGGCGGCCGAGGCGTACTGGGATCTCGCAGGCCTCGACGGCGGCCGGGCCGCCGAGGAGCTGGCCCAGGGCTCCGTGCGGGTGATCGCGCTGTCCGGCACGGACGCCGGGGAGGCCGAAGAGGCCTGTCGGCGCTCGGGGATCCGGGTGACTTCGGATGGCGAGGCGGCGGCGCTCTCGCTGGTCCTGTGCGCCGACTACCTCGACCCGGAGCTCGCCGGGGTGGACGCCCGGCACCGGGCGGCGGGCCGTCCCTGGCTGCTGGCCAGGCCGGTGGGCGCCGAGCCGTGGACGGGGCCGGTCTTCCAGCCGGGGCAGGGGCCCTGCTGGCACTGCCTGTGCACCCGGCTGCGCGGACATCGGCGTTCCGAACTCCCCTTGCAGCGGGCTCTCGGGGTGACGGGACCGCTCGCCCGCGCCGAGGCCTCGCTGGAAGCCGGACGGGCCATCGGCCTGCACACCGCCGTTCTGGAGGCCGCCAAGTGGCTGGCCGGGCTCCGGCACGAGGGCCAGGGCGCGGTCCACACCCTCGACACGCTCACCCTGAGCGGTGGCCCGCACCGGGTCACGCGCCGGCCGCAGTGCCCGGAGTGCGGCGACGGAGGGCTGATGGCCGCCAGGGTGCGCCGCCCGGTCGAACTGTCCTCCCAGCCGAAGAACCCGGTGGCCGGCAACGGGCACCGGGTGCTGACCCCGGGCCAGATGCTCGCCCGGTACGGGCACCTGATCGATCCGGTGACGGGCATCGTCAAGGACGTACGCCGTGACCCGCGCGGCCCCGCGTTCGTGCACAGCTACGTGTCGGGGCACAACCTGGCGCTCGCCCCGGAAACCCTCGGCGGTCTGCGGGCCGGACTGCGCGCCCTCTCGGGCGGCAAGGGTCTCAACCCTGAGGAGGCGCGCGTCGGCGCCCTGTGCGAGGCCGTGGAGCGGTACTCCGGTTCCTGGCAGGGCGACGAGCCCTCGCTGCGCGCCCGCTACCGGGAACTCGGTTCCGTGGCCGTGCACCCGGCGGAGATCCAGCTGTACGACGAACGGCAGTACCGGGACCGGGAGGTGTGGAACGCCGCGCACTCCGCCTTCCACCACGTCCCGGACAGGTTCGACGAGGACGAGCTGGTCGAGTGGACCCCCGTCTGGTCCCTGACCTCGGGCCGCCAGCGACTGGTGCCGACCTCCCTGCTGTACTTCTCGGCCGGCGCCGGCCTGCCCGGGACGCCGCGGGCCGACTCCAACGGCAACGCGGCGGGCGGCACCCTGGAGGACGCGATCCTCCAGGGGTTCCTGGAGCTGGTGGAACGCGACGCGGTCGCGCTCTGGTGGTACAACCGCACCCGGCAGCCCGCGATCGACCTGGACGCGTTCGGCGAACACGAGCCCTGGTTGGGCCCGCTGCGTGAGGACTACCGCTCCGTCGGGCGCGAGATCTGGGTCCTGGACCTGACGGCCGACCTGGGCATCCCCGTGATGGCGGCGCTGTCCCGGCGGACAGACAAGCCGGCCGAGGACGTGCTCTTCGGTTTCGGCGCACACCTCGACCCGGGCGTGGCACTGCGCAGGGCGATGACCGAAATGGGCCAGTTGCTGCCCGCCGTCGCGGACGCCAGGGCTGACGGCACCGGGTACGCCCTCAAGGAAGAGGAGCCGTACACCTGGTGGACCACCGAGACGGTGGCCCGTCAGCCGTACCTGCTGCCGGACCGGGCGCGGCCCCCGCGGCGCCCTGGCGACTGGGACCACGTCCCGCGGACGGACCTCGCCGACGACCTGCGCGCCATGGTCGAACTGACCCGCCGCCACGGCCTGGAGGTGCTGGTCCTCGACCAGACGCGGCCCGACATCGGGTTGCCGGTGGCCAAGGTGATCGTGCCCGGACTGAGGCACTTCTGGGCCCGGTTCGGCCCCGGGCGGCTGTACGACGTACCGGTGGCGCTGGGGCGGCTGGAGAAGCCGACCACCTTCGCCGACCTCAATCCGATTCCGCTGTTCGTATAGTCCGGGTCGTCGGGGAGTGCCTGGTCAGATCGGGTGGACGGCGTTCCGGCGGGGCGTTCCGCTTGATGGTCCGTCATTTCCGCAGACAGTACTCATATCGTATGATCTAGTCCGGAATGCGGGCAAGGTAGTTACTAGGGGGCCGGGAATGAACGACGACCGCACCGCTGCCCCCACACCGCAGACACCGCAGCGGCTGGCCGACGCCGCCGAGAGCATGGCGCCGAGACTGGCCCGCGCCATGCTCTACGCGATCCTCGCGTCCTACCTGCTGATCACCCTGCTCAACATCCTCGGCGAGAGCCTCGGCCTCCTCGCCGTGCTCGCCGGCATGGCCGGGGTGCTCGGGATTTTCGCGCTGCAGCTCCTGCACTCCTCGCCCAACACCCGCCGCGCCCCGCTGCGCCGCAGAATCGGTTCGCTCGCCGTGCAGGCGGCACTGACCTTCCTGCCGCTCATGGTCCTCCACTGGCAGTGGGGCAGCATGGGCGGCTTCTTCGCGGCCTCCTGCCTGCTGCTGCTCCCCACCCGGATCGGCTGGGCGCTGTTCGGCCTGGCCGGCGTGCTGATGATGCTCTACGCCGGCTTCGCCGGGCTGCCGGTCGCCGACATCTTCTACATGGGCCAGTCCACCTGGCTCACCGGCATCGTGGTGTACGGCATCTCCTGGCTGACCGAACTCGTCGGGGTGGTCCACGAGACCCGCAGCGAACTGGCCCGGCTCGCCGTGACCAACGAGCGGCTGCGCTTCGCCCGCGATCTGCACGACCTGCTCGGGTACAGCCTCTCCGCGATCTCGCTGCGCAGCGAACTGATCCGCCGGCTGCTTCCGGCCAGCCCGGAGCGCGCCCGTGAGGAGGTCTCCGAGGTGCTCGACATCTCCCGCCAGGCGCTCTCGGACGTCCGGCTGGTGGCCAGCGGCTACCGGGACATGTCGCTGGTGCAGGAGTGCGCCTCCGCTCGGGAGGTGCTGCGGGCCGCCGAGGTCGACGCCGGCCTGACCGTCTCCGTCGGCGAGCTGCCGCCCGCGGTGGACACTGTGCTGGCGACCGTGCTGCGGGAGGGGATGACCAACCTGCTCCGGCACAGCCGGGTCAGCGCCTGCGTCATCGAGGCGGTCCAGGAGGGCGGCTCCGTCCGGCTGTCGGTGGTCAACGACGGCGTCGAGGCGGAGGGCCGCGAGGTCGATCCGCACGGTGGCAGCGGGCTGGGCAACCTGGGCCGGCGGGTCGCGGCCATGGGGGGCGAGCTCAACTTCGGCCTGCGTCGCGACGGCCGTTTCCAGCTCACCGCCACCGTGCCGTCCGAGCCGACTCCGGCGCCCCCGGGGCCGGAGCTCCAGCCGCTGAAGGTGCTGCGCAGGCTGTCGCGAAGGATGGCCGCCTGATGTCCGAACCCGGCACGCTCCCGGAGTCGCGCGTGGTGTCCGAGCCGCCCGTGGTGCGGATCCTGCTCGCCGAGGACGTTCACATCGTCCGCGGCGCACTGGTCGCGCTGCTCGGGCTGGAACCCGACTTCGAGGTGGTCGCGGACGTCGCCCGCGGTGACGCGATCCTGCCCGCCGCCCTGCTGCACAAGCCCGACGTGGCCCTGCTCGACGTCGACCTCCCCGGTGTCGACGGACTGGCCGCCGCCGCGGAGCTCGCCGCGCGACTGCCCTCCTGCCGGACGCTGATGCTCACCAGTTTCGGGCAGCCCGGCACCCTGCGCCGCGCCCTGGACGCCCAGGTGTCGGGCTACCTGCTCAAGGACGCCCGGCCGGAGCAACTGGCCGCCGCGGTGCGGTCGGTGGCAGCCGGGCAGCGGGTGATCGACCCGCAGCTGGCGATGTCGCTCTGGGAGAGCCTGGCGTGCCCGCTCACCGCGCGCGAGACCGAGGTGCTGCAACTGGCCTCCCCGGGAGCGCCGGTCCCCGAGATCGCGCGGGCCCTGCACCTGTCCGAGGGCACCGTACGCAACTACCTGACGTCGATCGTGGTCAAGGTCGGCGGCCGCAACCGCATAGACGCCATCCGGATCTCCCGCGAGGCGGGCTGGATCTCCTGACGGACCCGAGGCTCGGGCTCCGTGCGGGACGTTCGAAACACCCTTCAGAGCCAGCCGCGTTCGCGGGCGGCCCTGGCGGCCTGGACTCGGGTCCGGCTGCCGGTCTTCGCGATCGCCGCGGAGAGGTGGTTGCGGACCGTGCCGTGCGCCACGTGGAGCCGGGCGGCGACCTCGGAGAGCGGGGCACCCGACTCCGCGGCCTCCAGCGCCTCGCGTTCGCGGGGAGTCAGCGGATTGGGAACGGCGGTCAGGGCTGTCAGGGCCACCGAGGCGTCGACGACCCGCTGCCCGGCCGCCACCTGGCGGACGGTCTTCACGATCTCCTGGACCTCGGTGTCCTTGGCGAGGAATCCGTCGGCCTGGACGGCCAGGGCGCGGGTGAGGTACCCGGGTTGCCCGAAGGAGGTCAGGAGGATCACCCGGCACTGCGGGAGGTTCTGCTTGACCCAGGCCGTCACCGCGAGGCCGTCCTGCCCCGGCATGTCGATGTCGAGCAGGGCCACGTCGGGCCGGTGCCGCTGGATGGCGGCGACCGCCTTGTCGCCGTCGCGCGCCAGGGCGAGGACGGATATGTCCTCCTCCTGGTCGAGCAGCTGGCCGAGGGCATCGACGATGATCCGCTGATCATCCGCGAGCACGACGGTGATCACCGAGTGTCTTCCTCTCGTCGGGGCGTCCCGGAAGCCGGGGCGAAGGCGGTGGGCCCCCGGATGGTGGACCCGGGGCCGGTGGGCGCCTCGGCGATGACCTCGAAGTCCGTGCCGGAGTACTCGATTCGGAGCGTTCCGCCCAGCACTGACGCCTGGGTCAGCATACTGGGCAGTCCGCTGCCCGCCCCGTGGCCGAGCCGGGCACCCGGGCGGGGCCGCGGGGCCCCGTTGTTGGCGATCGCCAGCCGGACGCGGCCCGCGGTGACGCCCACCGTGATCCACACCCGGTCTGCCGTGCTGTGCCGCAGGATGTTGGCGGTGCACTCGCGCAACACCCATCCCAGGGCGTCGGAGACCCTGGGCTCCAGAGCGTCCAGCACGGCCCGCCCGCCGGCCTGCTCCGGTGCCGTCCGGCTGTCGACCTCGATCCCCACCGCGCGCAGGGTGGCCACCGTACGGTCGAGCGCGGCCCCGAGGCGGACCTGGCGGTATCCGGGGGCTTCGAAGCGGGCCTCGTGCAGGATCACCCGCAGGTCCCGCTCCAGCCCCGGTAACTCCGCGCTGGGGCCCGGGTCCGCGGCGGCCTGCTCCCGGGCTGGTCCCAGACGGGCCGCCAGCGCGGTGAGCCGGTCCCCCACCGGGTCGGCCGCGGGGGCCGGCCGGCGGCGCCACGGGGCGTACCAGGCCACCGTTACCGCTTCCGGGCGGCCCGGCGGAACGCTGCCAGCGCGAGGGTCCCGAACGCCGCGGTCCAGGCGGCGAAGACGAGCGGGGTCTGCCAGCCGGGCATTCCGCCGTCGATCAGGGTGCGCCCGGAGTCGGCGATCTGGAAGGAGGGCGTGAGCGTGGTCAGCTTCGCGACCCAGGCGGGCAGGATCTCCGTGGGCAGCCACAGGCCGCCGAGCAAGGCGAAGAACATCAGCGCGATCATGCTGGCCGCGTACGAGGTCTCGCCGCTGGTCAGCAGGCCGATCACCACCCCCAGCGCGCTGAAGGCGAAGGACCCGACGGCCACGACCGCGAGGGCCAGCGCCCAGCGGGCCGGAGGCAGGCGCACTCCGTTGACCAGCGCGCTGGTCACGAACACGGCGATGACGGCCGGGACGCCGACCGAGACGGCCGACAGCAGCTTGCCGAGCACCACCTGTGCGGAGGTCAGAGGGGTCAGCGTCAGCTGCTGGAACCAGCCGCTGCCGCGTTCCTGGGAGAGCCGGTGGCCGGCGGTCGAGAGGCAGGCGGACACCGTGGCGAAGGCCGCCATGTTCATCATGTAGTTCGAGGCGAAGTCGGCCGCCGGGGTGTCGCCGATCCGGCCCTTGTTGAGCTGGACGAACACGATGTTCATCATGACCGGCATCAGCAGGGTCATCACGAGGAACCGGGGGTTGCGCAAGGTGCGGCGCACCTCGAAGAGCAGGTAGGAAACCATGGGGGACTGAGCCTCCGTGAGGGGTGGGGACCGGGGGAACGGAGCCGGAGGAGCGGCGTGGGCGGGGGGATGGAGAAGGACCGTCAGGAGGTGGCGGAGGTCACCACGGACAGGTAGGCCTCTTCCAGGTCCGCCGCCTGGACCTGGAGGTCGCAGGCGTCCGGCACCCGGACCACCAGGGCGCGGACCGTCGCGTCGGGGTCGACGGTGGTCAGCTTCACGCCGTCGGCCTCCTCGCCGCACCCGGTGACTCCGGGAAGGGCGAGCAGTTCGGCGGAGGGGACCGGGCGGGCGGAGCGGAACCGGACGGTCGATCCACCGGAGCGGCGGCGCAGCTCCTGCGGGGTCTCGTCGGCGATCGTGCGGCCGCCGGCGATGACCACGACGCGGTCCGCCGCCTGTTCCACCTCGCTCATGTGGTGGGTGGAGAAGAGGACCGACCGGCCGTGCGCCGCCGCGGCCCGCACCTGCGCCCAGAACGACTGCCGGGAGGCCACGTCCATCTCGTTGGTGGGCTCGTCCAGGATCAGCAGCCGCGGCCGGCCGACCAGGGTCAGCCCGAACCGCACACGCTGGCGCTGGCCGCCGGACAGCTTCTCGACCCGGCGGCCCGCGATGTCCTCCAGCGAGGCCGCGGCGAGCACCTCCGCCAGCGGCATCGGGTCGCGGTGCAGCGAAGCGACGAAGGAGATCAGCTCCTTGACCGACACCTGCTCGGCAAGTCCCGCGGTCTGCAGCATCGCACCGACGCGGCCCGCCTCCAGCGCGCCGCGGGGCGTGGAGCCGAACACCCGCACCGAGCCGGTCGTCGGCTCGATCAGGTCGAGCAGGGTACCGATCAGGGTGGACTTGCCCGCGCCATTCGGGCCGAGCAGCGCGACGATCTCGCCGGGGCGCACCTGGAAGTCGACACCGGACACGGCGTTGACATCCGAACCCGGATAACGGACCTCAAGGCCGCGCACGTCCACCGCGAGAATTCCCGCGCCTTCGTACGGTGTCGTATTCGCGCGTTCCGTTTCCATCAATGTCACTCTCCTGCTCCGTTCTGCGCGTGGGGGCGAATCCGAGCCTATTTCGGCGGGAGTGGGGTTGCCCAGGGTCGGTTGTGACGACTGGCTCGTGACAGTTGTCATGGCCCGGCAGGGGGTCGGTCCGATATCCCCCGGGGAGCGCGCTTCCGGGAGCCCGGTTGGCGATCTTGCGTGACAGCTGTCATGGCGCGAGGGTGATTTATGGATGGCCTGTCACAGGGCCCGTCTGACAATTGTCACCGGAATTCCGAGATGTGTTGACGGGCCATCGCCAGGGGTGCGAGAAATGTGTCACCGGCCGAACGGGGCGAACGAAACCGAAAAGGCCGGTCCGTGTGCCGATAAACCGTGTCGGCGCACCACCGGAAATCACCGAAAGAGGAAACACCATGGCGAACACCATCGACGCGGCCGCCGGCATCGACTTCGACGGCCTGGACCTGGAGGTCCTGGAGGTCGGAGAGGTCCGCGACGCGGTGCAGCTCCCGGAGACCGGCGCCTCCTCCGGCAGCAGCAGCTGCGACTCGCACTCCACCTGCGGCTCCACCTCCACCTGCTGCGTCTGATCCTCCTCGCGGACGACCGACAGCGGATGACCTCACTCGGGGGGCGGCGGGAGCTCCGCCGCCCCCCGAGGGGGCGCCGTCGACAGACCTGACGCCAAGGAGACCCCGTATGCCGCGTGCAGCGGCCATCCACCCGGCGGGGCCCGATGCGGCCACTGCCGGGGCAGCCCGGACCGGGGCGGCGCCCTGGGTCCTGGTGCGTGCCAATCTCGTGACCGCCCCGCCCCGCCCCCGACTCCACCACCGAGAACTCGACGACATCCAGCTGCTGCGCGAGGAACGGCACCGGGACGCCCGCGCACTGCTGGCCGACCTGTACCCCCTGGGCAGCCGCGACCAGCGGCCCGGACTGCGACGCGCGGCGGTGGCATTGGCCCGGCGGATCCAGCGCGACCTGGACTCCGCGGCGGCGCTGCCCGCCGTACCGCCCGCGCCCGGGGGCGAACTCCCCGAGGCTGTCCGGGCGGCCGCCGAGCGGTGGCGCACCGCCCTCGGCGCCGAACGCGAGGCACTGGCACGGCTCTCCACCCTCGTCGAGAGACAACTCGCCGGCGAGCGGGCCTGGTTGTCGGCGACCCTGGCCGACCCGGCGCTCCAGCTCGCGGCCACCATGTCCAGCGCCTCGCTGGCGGCCACCGCCCGGCGCTACGCCGCTTCCGCGGGAGCACCCGACAAGCAGCTGCGCAAGCGCGAACCCCGGCTGCTGCGCACCGCCGCGCGCGCACTGCACCGCACCAGCCCCTTCTCCCACTACACCGCCGTCGGCCTGGCCTGGGACGAGCGCCACCGCGGCGACCTGCCGCTGTCCGACGGCCCCCTCGACCTGGCCCCCGCCACCGGCCTGGGCATCCGGCTGACCACCGACCTCGCCGCACTGCACCGCCTGGTCCGCGCACGCCTGGCCGCGCTGGGCGGGGCCGAGCCGCTCGTCGCCGCCACCCTCACGGCCGACGACGGCACCACCGTCGCCTTCCGACAGCCCGTGGACGACGCCGGCGGCCAGTCCCGGATCGTCGACGGCCGCAGCCGCACCGTCACCGTGCGGGCCGGCTTCGCCGTCCGCGCCGTGCTCGGCGCGCTGACCGCCGGCCCCCGCGCGCGCGGGGAGCTGGCCGCACTGCTCAGCGGCGGCGACCCCGAGCGGACCCCGCGCGCCGCGGCCCTGGTCGACCAGCTCCTGTCGGCCGGGGCACTGCGCCGGTGGGACCCGGTGGACCCCGACGACGCGGACCCCGTACGGGCCGCCGCCGACCGGCTGCGCGCCTTGGCGATCCCCGGCGGCGACGCGCTGGCCGACGACCTGGCCGCCATCGCCGACGCCACCGACGCCCTGCATCCGCAACGCGGCTCCGGCGACCGGGCGGCCGCCGTCGAAGCGCTCGCGCAGGCGTGGAGCACCGCCGGGGCGACGCCCGCCCGGCCCGCCTACGAGGACGTGTCCGCCACCCGCCCGGTGGTCTTCCCCACCGCGGCATGGGGCGAGGTCCAAGAAGACCTGGCCGCGCTCACGGCCGTGGCCGACATCTTCGACAACACCCACATCGGACACGCGATCCTGCACCGCTCCCTCACCGCCGAGGTCGGCGTCGGAGGCCTCATCCCCTTCGCCGAACTCGCCCGGCGGCTGCCCGAGTTCCTGGCCGGGCAGTCGCTCGACCGGGATCGGCTCGTGGCCGAGGTCTGCGCCGGCTACCCCGCCGTCGCCAAGCTGGTCGCGCTGCGCGCCGAGGCCGCCGCCGAACTCGCCGCCGCCGGCCGGGCCGGACAGCGCGAGCTCGTCTGGACGCCGGCCAGGCTCCGCCGCTGGGCCGATTCCGTGCCGCCCGAACTGCGTCGAGAACGCCAGGCCCTGGCCTACTTCGTCCAGCCCACCGGACAGGACACCCGGCCCGACGGGACGCCCCGGATCGACGGGGCCGTGCTCAACGCCGTGCACGACGGCTACGCCCAGATGACCTCCCGCTTCCTGAGCGGATGGGGCGACGGGGTCGTGTCGCGGATCCGGGCCCGGCTCGCAGAACTGCTGGGCACCGACGCGGTCGAACTGCGCCCCGTGCACGGCTTCAACGCCAACGTCCACCCGCAGCTGCTGGACCGCTCGTTCACCACCACCGACCGGCCCGGCCCCTCGGTCCCGGGCTCGGCCGTGCTCGATCCGGCGACCCTGAGCATCCGGGTCGGCGCCCACACCCTGAGCGCCGAGGACGCCGCCGGACGCCCCGTGCACCCCGCCTACTTCGGCTTCCTCGTGCCGTTCCTGCTCCCCGCCCGGGACGCCGCCCTCTACATGCTCGGGCGCGGCCCGCTGGTCCGGATGGACCTCGGCGCGGACGTCGAGCGGGAGAGCGACCCCGAGTCGATCGTGCACCACCCGCGGGTGACGGCCGGCCGGGTCGTGGTGACCCGCCGGGCCTGGACCATGCCGGCCGGGGCGTTCCCCGTCCGCGGTCCCGGCGACGACGACACGACCGCGCTGCTCGCCATGGAGGCCTTCCGCCGGCGCCACTCCGTCCCCGCCCGGGTCTTCGTCCGGGCCGAGCCGCAGGCCGAGGGCGCCTGGCAGCAGTTCGTGGCCATGCGCACCAAGCCCGTGCCGGTGGACCTCCGCTCGATGCTCGACCTGCGCTCACTCCCCGCCTGGACGGCGGGAGCGGCCCGGATCCGGATCACCGAGGCGCTGCCCGACACCGAGGGCCGCCCCACTGACCTGCTGACCGGCGACCGCTGCACCGAGTACGTCCTGGAGACCGTCGTGGCCCCCGGACCAGCCCCTCGTGAGGACTCATGACGAACGACCACAGCGCCGGGCTCCCCGTCCTGGTGATCTCCCACCACGCCGACACCAAGCTGGAACTCGCCACCGACCTCGCCGCCACGCTGCTCGCTGAAGGCGCGGGCACGGGCGGCGCCGGGCTCGGCCTCGAACGGCACTGGCTGCGCGGACCGCACATCCGGGTCTGGGGCGCCGAGGACCGCTTCGAGGCCGTGGCGGCACGTGCCGGCTCCGTACTCGCCCGCCACCGCTCGCCGCGGCCGCTGGACGGGCCCACCCACCTGGCCCGCTCGCAGGCCCTCGGCCGCGCCGAGCTCGTACCCGGCCCCTACGGACCACTGCGCCCGGACAACACCGTCGCGGTCGAGGAGCTGCCCGCCGAGCAGATCACCGGGCTCATCGGCACCGCCGGACTGCGCCTGAAGCAGCGGGTGATGGCCGAACTACTGCCCGCCCTCGCGGTGTCCCGGCCCCTGGGCGACCTGCCCGGCGCCATCCGGGTCATCGCGCCGATGGTCGCGCTGGCCGCCGCCTGGCCGGTCGGCGGAGTGCGCTCCGGACACCTCACCTACCGCTCCCACCTGGAGGAGTACCTCCACCTCAACGACCCCGACGGACTGCTGCGGACCCCCTTCGCCGAGCAGCACGCGCGGGTGGCGCCCTCCGTCGACCGGATCGTGGCGGACGTCCTCGACGGCATCGACGACGACCACCCAGACGGCGCCCGGCGCGGGCCGTACACCGGCGCCGACGAGGCCACCACCGCCTGGTCCGCGGCCTTCGGCCGCGCCCTCGCCCACGCGGCCGCCGCCGCCGGGCGGGGCGAACTGGGCGAGGACCTCGGCTCGGGCTACGCCGCCCGCGCCGCCCGACACTGGCCCGGGGAGCGGACCCGCTGGGAGTTCGGCGCCGACCGCGGCTACAGCGAGTTCCACCGGACCCTGCGCGGCCTCGACCACCTGCCCGAACGCGTCCACGTCGCCGAGTTCGCCGCCTACCGCTTCGTCGTCAACCAGTTCCTGCGCACCGTCCCGCTGCTCGACGTCTCCCCCGTGGAGCGCTACTTCGCGGCGTTCGCGCTGTGCGACTCCGTCGAGCGGCTGCTCGGCGCCGACTGGCGCGAACTCCTCGCCACCGGGGCGGAGGCCCGCTCATGACCGCACCCCTCGAAGCGCCGTCCACCGCACAGGGGGTACGGACCGATGCCCCGCCCGCCCCGCGGTCCGACACCCCGCGGCTGCGGCCCGGGGCCCGGGTGCGGGCCGTCGAGGACGGGCTGGTCCTGCACCGCGCCGGCGGCACCGTACGGCTGCGCACCGCCGCCGGGCTGCCCGCGCTCTGGCAGGCCGCCGGGATCGACCTCGTCAGCGGCCCCGAACCGGCGTCGGACGGCGCCCGGCGGGCACGGTCCGTGCTCACCGCGCTGCTCGACGAACACGGCCTGCTGGTCCGCCGGGAGGTCACCCCGACGGCGGCCCAGACCGCCGCCCTCGCCACCGACGACGCCTGGCACGATCCGGCCGGCCTTCAGTGGCTGGTCAGCGGTACGCCGCGGTGGACGGACGCCGCCCGCGCCGCCCTCGACGGTCAGGCCGACCCGGACCGGATCACCATCGGCGTGCCCGAACCGGGTCTGCTCCTGCGGGTGTCGGTACGCGACGCCGTGGACCGGCCGGTCGCCGGTGTCGCCGTACTGGCCCACGGCGACGGCGTCGCCGTCGCCGACGCAGCGGGCGCGGAGACCTTCGCGCGCTGGACGCGCGGCCTGGACGACGCCGACCGGCAGGCAGCGGGCCCGGTCGCCCCCCAAGCCGCGGTCGCCCCGGCCCTGGCGGCCGCCGTGGCCGTCCACCGGGTGCTGCGCACCCTCTCCGGCACGGCGCAGCCCCAGCTGTGGCACCGCGTCACCCGCGACGGCGTCCAGCTGCGCGCCCTGCCGGAACCGGCCGACCTCACCCCCCGGACGCCGCGCCCGCTCGGCGCGGCCCCGCGCACCGCCCCAGACGACTTCGGCCCGGTCATCGACGCCCTGTCCCGCGCCTGGGACCCGGAACTCGGCCCCTGGCGCGAGCCGCACCCCGGCCGGCTCCTCCAGATGCCCACTGCCATGACCTCCTGCGCCCTGCCCGCACCCGGCCCCTTCCCGACCGCCGGGCGGACGGTCGTCGGCCTCGGCGACACCCACGACGCCGCATGGGTGGCTGCCGCACTCGGCGCGGCCCGCCTCGCCGCCGCCGCCGTCGCTCCGCCCGGCGCCCACGCGGTGGCCGGGCTCGGGGACCTCGGCCTGGTCGCCGACCTCGCCGCCCGCACCGCCGTGGCCCTCGCGCCCCCCGTCGACGGGGCGCCGGGGCGGTGGGAGCCGGTCGACCCCCTTCCGGAGGCGGTCCGGATCCGCTGGGCGGAGGGCATGGCCGTACTGGCCCGTTCCGCGCCCGGCGCGGCCCCGCCCCGCCTCGGCGGTGTACGGCTGCACCGGGACGGTCCGCTGCCCGTCGCCGAGGCCGAGCTGTGGCCGGCGCACGCGGCCGAGCCCGTCCTCCACCGGGCCGCCGCCGCCGACGCCGACACCGCCGTGGCGGAGGCGCTGCGCCTGGCCGCCGCCCGGACCCAGCTGCTGGCCGGGGGCGGGGACGTCGACGCGGAACTCTCCGCTGAGGTCGTCGATCCGCGTGCCACCGCGCTCACGGCACTGGACGGGGACGCGGACCTCGTGGCGCGCCTGGAGGCCGGAGAGCCCGCGGCTCACCGGCAGGCCCTGGACCGCCTCGGAACGGCGCTCCCGGGAACGACCGTACGCCAGCTGCTGGTCGGGCCTCGGTGGCAGGAAGCCGCCGTTCACGTGGGATGGGTAGGTACGACATGAGTCTCCTGGCAACAGAGCCGCCGGCGAGCACGCCCTCGGCGACCGGGCCCTCGGCTACGGGCCCCTCGACGGCCGGCCCGCGCTCCGCCGCCCCCGCCCGGCAGCGGCTCCTGGACGAGCTGCGCGCCTGGGCGGCCGGGCAGAACCCGGCGCCGAAGGTCGTCGGCTTCGACGGATCCCCCGCCGAGGAAGCGAGCCCGCTCGACAATGCCGTCCGGGACCGGGGCCGCACGACCCTGGCGGCCCGCCTGATCGGCGACGTGCTCCAACTCGGTCCCCTCCTGCCCCCGAACGGCCGGGCCTGCCTGCTCTGCGCGGACAGCCGGCACCGGGCGGTGCTCGACGACACCGGGCTCAACCCCTCCGAGACCGGGGCCGGTCCGGAGGTCGCCGACGACCTCGGCCGCGCCCTGCCCGGGGCGCACTGGCTGCCCGCCCTGCCCGCCCTCCTGGACGAGCTCGGCGAGCGCACCCTGGAGTGCGACGAGGCGGCCGGCCGGCCGGTGCTCTGCCTCGACCTGGTCACCGGGACGCTCACCTGGCACCGGCTCACCCCGGTGGTCGGCTGCCCGGGCTGCGACCGCGGCGCCGAGGACCCGCAGCCCGGCCCCTTCGTGCCGCGGACCATGAGCGGCCCCGGATCGCTGCGCTGCCGGGAAGAACCCGACGGGGAACGGCTGGAACGCCTGCTGGTCGACCACCGCTTCGGCCCCATGCGCCGTGCCTACCGGGACGCCTTCGCCCCCGGCGCGCTGGTCGGCGTAGAGGTGGCGCTGCCGAACGTGCACCGGCGGCTGTGGGGGTACGGGCGCGGCGACGACCACGCCGGCGCCCGGACCGTCGGGCTCCTGGAGGCCGTCGAGCGCGAGAGCGGCTGCCGCCCGCAGCGCAGGCACCGTCGGGTCACCGCGAGCTATCTCGACCTCGGCGAGCAGGCCCTGGACCCGGCTGTCCTCGGGCTGCCCGCGGCCGGGTACGAGGACCACCCGGCCACGATTCTCGACCCGTACCGGCCCGACACCGTGACCACCTGGGTGCCGGCCTGGTCCCACGCGGAGCGGCGGGAGGTCCTGGTACCGGAGCACGTGGCGCACTACGGGGTGCCCTCCCGCCCGAACCAGGCGATGTTCCTCTACGAGTGCTCCAACGGCTGCGCGGTGGGGTCCAACCGCGAGGAGGCCACCCTGCACGCGGCGCTGGAGGTGCTCGAACGGGACGCCTTCCTGCTGCGCTGGTACGCCCGCGAGGCGGCGCCGCCGATCGTTCCCGAAGCGCTCACCGACCCGACCGCACTGCTCTTCCGGCAGCGTGCCCTGGCCGAGGGCTACAGCGTCCACCTCTTCGATGCGACCACGGACACCGGCGTCCCGGTGGTCCAGGCCCTGGCGATCGCCGCGGACCGTCCCGACGCCGCCAGCTTCTCGGCCGCAGGCGCCCACTTTGATCCGCAACGGGCCGCCCGCGCCGCCCTGTTGGAGGTCGTCGTGATGATCCTGCTCCAGGGCAGGCGCCCCGCCGTGGATCGGGCACAGCGGCTGCGGATGCTGGAAGACCCCACGCTGGTAAGGGACATGGAGGACCACGTCGCCCTCTACACCCTCCCGGAGGCGCTGCACCGCTTCGACTACCTGCTGGACTCCGGCCTGCCCGCCACGGACCTGGGCGACCGCCAGGAGGCCTGGGAGCGTACCCGGCGCAGCGACGACCTGACCGGACTCCTCACCCGGGTGCTGGACGGGATGACGGCGGCGGGTATGCCGCCGGTGGTCGTCGACCTGACCAGCCGGCGGGACGCCGCCCTCGGCCTGAGCACCGTCAAGCTCATCGCGCCCGGCGCGGTGCCGGTGACCTTCGGGCACGTCCACCACCGCACCACCGGACTGCCCCGGCTCGACCGGGCCAGGGCACGCACCGGACACCGCGGCGCACCGCTGCCGCACCCGTTTCCGTAGGCCCCGCCGGTCCACCGCCGCCGCGCCCCCATTCCCGAGGAATCCCCCATGCCCACCAGCACGGCCACGACCACGTGGCAGTCCCTGCATGTGTTTGCCCACGGCGACCGCACCACCGCCGACCACCTGTACCTCGCCGCGGCCGCGGAAGGCCGCCAGGCCGTCGAGAGCGGTCTCGCCGCCGGATGGTTCGCCCTGCGGTACTGGGAGGGCGGACCGCACGTACGGCTCCGGCTGTGCGATGCCCGGCCCGAGGCGGCCGATGCCGTCGCCGGCCGTCTGGCGGCCCTCACCGGCACCCTTCCGGGTGCCGCGCCGCTCGACCCGGACTCCTTCTACGCACACACCGCCGACCCGGACGGGGCCCGCAACCTCGGCTGGCAGCCGTCCGGCACGGTCCTGCGGCCCGCGTACGAGCCGGAGACCGCGCGCTACGGCGGCCCGCGCGCGCTGCCCCTCGGCGAGGAACTGTTCCAGCACTCCAGCGAGGTGGCCGCCGCCGCGCTCCCCGCCGTCCTGGCGGGCACCTCCCGGACCGGCGCCGCCCTCGGGCTGCTCGCCGGGCACGTCGCCGGTCTGCTGGACGCGGGCTTCGACGAGCACACCGTCGCCGCCGTGCTGCGTCGGTACGCGCTGTCCTGGGCCGCCCTGCCCGGGGCGCCCCGGGTGGACGTCGCGGCCGCCCGGTCCCGTGCCGAGGCGGAACACGACCGGCGGCCCGAGCAGTTCCGCTCGGCGGTGGCCCGGCTGCGCGGCCGGGCCACCGCCGGGGCCGGGGCCGCCGCCGGGCTGCCGGGCCGCTGGGCCGCCGCCGTGGCCCCGTACGCCCGCGGCCTGGAGGCCCTCGGGGACGACCTGCACCACGGTCCGTGGCCCGCGCTGACCAGCCAGTGGCACATGCTGGCGAACCGGCTGGGCATACCCGTCGCCGACGAGGCCTTCCTCGCCTGGCTGGCGAGCCTTGCGCTCGTCGGCGCGGAAGGCCCCGACGCCCTGCACGCGAGCGGCCGCAGCGCCGCCGACGACTTCCTCCAGGCGGCCAAGTTCCGGCGCGGCGCCATGGACCGCCAGGCCCCCCGCAAGGAGACGGACCGCCCCGACCCGGCCACCGCCCGCGACCTGCTGCCCGGCGCCCACGTCCCGCTGCCGGCCGCCGACCCCGCCCGGCTCGCCGCGCCGGACCTCGCGGACGCCCTCGGGCTGCGCCGCAGCGCCTACGGCCGCTTCGGGGGCGCACTGGACGCGGCCGACCTGGGAACCCTGCTCGGCCTCGCCGCCGGCGTGACCGCCACCGTGGACGTCGAGGAGGCCGGCCGGCCGGTACGGCTCGACCTGTACGCGCACCCCTCCGCGGGCGCCGTCCGCCCGGTCCTGCTCGACGTCGTCGTGCAGCGGGTGACCGGCATCGCCCCAGGCGCCTACCGCTACCTGCCCGGCCCGCACTCCCTCGCCCCCCGCACGGCGGTGGACACCGCCGCCCTGCTCGCCGCCTCCCCGTACACCGAGCCGCGCGGCGGCGGACCCCGGCCGGTGGCCGCGGAGGAGGCCCCCGCCCTGCTGCTGCTCGGCATCGCGCCGGCCGCCATCACCCCGCGCTACGGACAGCGCGGGATCCGCTTCGCCCTGCTCGAAGCGGGCCACCTCGCACAGAACCTGCTGCTCGCCGCCACCGCCCTCGGCCTCAAGACCCTTCCGATCGGCGGCTTCTACGACGACGAACTCGCCGTGGCCGCCGGCTGGGACGGCGTGTACACCCAGCCCCTCTACCTCGTCCCGGTCGGGGTGAAGCAGTGATCAGGTCCATGGACGAGGCCGTCGGCCACGCTGTCGACCCCTCCCTGGTCGCCGTGCCCAACCCCGACCTCCGCCGCCTCCTCGCGGCGCGCGGCCCGGAGCACCGGTTCGTCGCCGCCGAGCACCGCGCAAGGGCCCGGTTGGCCGTGGTGGAGCGGTCGGGCTGGCTGGTGGTCGGCGACGCCGCGCTGGCCGACGCCCACCAGCCCGTACCGACCGGCGCCCTGCCGCACCACGCGGCCGTCGCGGCCGGGCTGTTGCGACAGCTCGACGGGGCACGCCTGGGGGACTGGTACGCCCTCGACCTCCACGGGCAGCGGCTGCGGGGAGGCAACGGTGCCCCGGATCTCGGCTGACCAGCGCATCCCCGCCCTGATGGAGGCGGTGCGCGACGGCCGACTGCCGCCGCGCCCCGTGCCGGGCCGCCCGCCCGCCGGCCTCGGCGTCGGCCACGGCCCCGCCGGTCTCCTGGTGACCGGCGGCCCCCGCACCTGGCGGCTCGACGGCACGGCGGGCACCCGGCTCGGCGAGGTACTGGACGGCCGTCCGGCCGATGCCCGCGAGGCCGACCTCCTGCACGCCCTCGGCCTCTGGGAGCAGGACGACACCCAGCCCGCCGGGGACCGGACCCGGTCCTTCCACGATCCGGCCGTACGCGGCGCGGCCCTGCGGTTCTGCGGCCGCTGGGCCGCGACCACCCGGCGCCACTCCGGCGGGGCGGCCGTGCTCGACGCCTGGCGGCAGGTCCGGCCGGTCGTCGTCGGGGACTCCGCGCTGGCCCGGGAGCTGGTACGGGAACTGGCGCGGAGCTGGCCCGCCACGACGGGGGCCCGGGAGCTGCTGCTGGTCGTCGACCGCGCTCCGGACCCGGCCGAGACCAGGCCCCAGCTCCCGGTCGGCGCCGCGGGCGGCACCGTCGCGGTCGGCCCCTGGACCGAGCCCGGCGAAACCCCGTGCCCGGTCTGCGTCGCCCGTCGTCACCCCGCCGCGGGCCCGGTGACGGGAGACCTCGGGCTGCTGGCCGCCCTCGCGGTCGCCGAAGCGGTCCACACCGTCGCCGGGATCGGCCGCGGCGCCCGCCCCGGCCTGGTGGTCGAGCACACCCCCGGCTCCGGCACCACCCGGGCCCACGGCATCGGACCCGCCCCCGACTGCGTCCGCTGCGCGGGCCGGCCCGCCCGCCCGGACCGGGCCCGTACAGCCGCCGAGGCCCTGCCCGCCGTACTGCTGGACGCAGCGCCGCCGCGCCGCTGGCGCGCACCGGCCGCCGAGGAGGTCCACTTCACGCAGGCCGCCGTCGGCCTCCAGCACGCGGTGCTCCCCGGCGAGCCGCTGACCGCGGACCTGGTGGCGCTGGACTCCGAGCCCCGCTGGACGCGGTTCCTCGTCAGGGTCGCGGGCCGCCGGTCCGCCGACCCCGCAATCGACCGCTGGGCCCCCTCGGCGGGCAACCTCGGCGCGGGCGCGCTGATCGCCCCCGGCCGCGACGGGGCCCTGCTCCTCCAGCCGCGGCACGACTCGGACGATCCGGCCGCACTGCAGGCGGCGCACCTCCCCTGCGGGACCCCCGACGGCGGCTTCGGACTGGCGGTCGACGTCGCGCGGCTGGTGGGCAAGTACGGCGACCCCGGGCGGCGGATCGCCTCCGCCGAAGCGGGCGCGCTGCTCGCGCAGACCGTCACGGCAGCTTCAGCGGCCGGTCTGCGGGCCCGGGTGTGCGCCGCCCGCCCGCCCGAACTGCCGCCGGGGTTCCTGGCGTTCGGCGGCATCGAGGTCACGCCGGGGCACCGGCGGAGCCCCCTGGCCGAGGCCGGGCTCCGGGCCCGCCGCAGCCGGCGCGACCTGCACTGGCGCCCGGCCGACCGGAGCTCCCTCGCGCTCGCCCTGCGCCGGGCCCGCGCCCGCGCCCGCGCCGCCGGGATCGACACCTCGGGCATCCGCCTGACCCTGCTCGCGCCCGGAACCGCGGGCGACGTCCTCATGCAGCCCGACCTGCCCGGACGGGCCGCGCTCCTGCTGGCCCACACGGACCTCACGCTGCGCCCGGACCTCGACCCCGACGTCCTGCGGGACGCGGCCGCGCTGCTGGCCCTCGTAGCGCTCGCCGGCGGTGCGGCCGGCCTGCACTCCTGCCTGGTCCACGGCATCGTCCCGGTGGTCGCCGCGGCCCGGCTCGGCGGGGGCTTGATCGACCGCACAGCACTGATCGGCCTCCTGGTGGGCCACGAGAACGGAGAAGGACATGCCTGACCCAGCGACCCCGCCGAGGACGGCAACCCCGCCGATCCCGGCACCGGCGCCGACACCGCGGGTGGTGGTGCTGCGGCCCGCCACGGTGGCCGTACCGACACCGGACGGACTGTTCGTCCGCACCCTCCGGGGTGAACACACCCTCGACGCACCCGCCCTCGGCCGGAGCTGGCCGCGGCTGGCGGGCCACCTCGAAGCGGGCGTCGAGCCCGGGCGGCTGCCCCGCTCGCTCCTCGACGCCCTGCTCGGCACCGGGGCGGCCGTCCTGGTACCCGCCGACTTCGCTTCCTCGGCGCTGCCCTGGCACCGCTACGCCCTCGCCTGGGCCGCCGACCCGCAGGCCGCGATCGACCGCATCGCGGCGACGGTCTGGGAACCGGTCGGCGACCGGATCGAGACCGGCGCGGTGCGGGCCGCCGCCCACGACTGGGGTCTGGAGCAGCTCCTGCCCGCCCGCCCCGGCACCGGACTGACGCTCCACGCACGGAGCGGCGCGACGACCACCGGGTTCCGGCTGACCGCGGAGGGCGGCGTCCTCGTGGCCGAACGGGTCGGCCCGGACGCGGCGGCCGCCCGGTTGCCGCACTCCTTCGCCCCTCCCGTCCGCGCGGTGGCCGCCGCGGCCGTACTTCACGCCGCGCTCGCCCTCGCCTCCGGACCCGACGGATGGAGCTGGCCCGAGCTGCCGGTGTCCGTCGATCCCCGGACCCTCTCCCTCACCGGCGCCGACGGCTCGTCCAGCCGTTAGCCCAAGTCCACCAAGGAGTCCCCCGTTGACCCGCACCACCGAGATCGACAGCGGCCCGGCCTCCGCCTCCGCCGGACGCGAGCTGTGGGACCTCGTCGCGAGCGGCCGCCCGCAGGGCCACCCCGTCTACCTCCGGCCGGTCCCGGAGCCCGGGCCCGCGCTCAAGCTGCCGTACCCCGGAACGGACCCGCTGGACGGCGGCGAGGCCCACGTCGCGGCGACGGCGGGCCGGTTGCCCCCGCTGTCCGCCCTCACGGCGATCGTCGACGGCACCCTCGGGATGCGCCGACTCGAACCCCGGGACCTCGTCGGCCCCCACGCCGCCACCGCCTCCATCCGGGGCGTCCGGGTCGCCCGGCTCACCCTCACCGCCGACGGACAGGGCGCCGAGTACGACCCCGCGCGCTACGCCCTGGTGCCCGCGCGGGCCCCCTTCGTCCCCACCGGTCTGCGCCTCGAAGCGGACCTCCGCCGCGTCCCGGAGGGCTACGCTCCCGTGCGCGAGGTCGTCGGCCTCCTCGAAGCCGGGATGCACCACGCCACCGCGGCCTGGCTCACCGGCCTGCTCCTTCCCGCCTGGCCCCGCACCGACGCCGGGCCGACGCCCGACCGCACCCCGGTCTCGGCCTGGCACGAGCCCGGCACCCCGTGCGCCCGGCCGCACCCGGCCGCGCCCCTCTGGCCGCTCGACCCCGACTCCTTCGCCCGTCCCTTCGGCGACCTGCTCGCCGGCCGCGGGGTGCTGGACGTGCTGTGCCGCCGCAGTGCGGGCCGGGGCCCGCTGGGCCTCGTACCCAGCCGCAGGCCCGACCCCCGGGGACCGCGGGCGCTCCCCGACCTGCTGAAGGCGGCCGCTGCGGACCTCGGGCTGCCCTCTTCGAAGGGCGCGCCGCTGCGGCTGGTGCCGGTCTCCCCGGACGCGGTCGCCTCGGCCTTCACCTATCCGGCGCACCGGGTGGACGCGGCCGCCTGCGACACCGGCTTCCTGCTGGTCGGCCGTCAGGACCTCGCCGCCGGACCCGAGGCCGTGCGCGGCGCCCTGCTGGCGGCCGGTGCCTGCTACCAGCGGCTCGCCCTGGCCGCGGGCGCCCACGGGTACTTCCTGCGGCCGGTACGCAGCGTCCGCGCGCCCGAACTGGCGGCCGCCGCACGGCTGGAGCCCGACGAGACGATCCTGCTCACCCTCCTCGCAGGGCGCGGCCGGTACACCGAGCTCTCCCTCCCGAGCGGCTACCCGCCGACCCGCTGACGGCGGCGGCCGGTCGGGGCGCCCTCCTGGCGGTCCGCGGGCGCCGGGCGGGGCCGGTGGCGTCGGTAGCGGTCGGATGACGTAGTGGTGGTCGTGGCGCCGGCCGTCCCGGGTGGGACCTGCTTCGGCGAGGTAGGGGTGGTCCGGGGGCAGTTCGGCGTGGACGTGCTCGGTCCGCGACGGGGCGCGGGCGGGCCGCAGGGCCGTCGCGGCCACGGTGGCCGCCGGCGCGACGACGCCCAGGACGGCGGCCGTGGCGGGAAGCCGGCGCCCGCGGCAAGCCGGCCCGCGAGCGGGTAGGTGAGCAGCCGGCAGGTGTGGGAGAGGGCACGACCTTCTGCTCAGCTCCCCCGAGGCCGGGGAACTGGATCAGCTGGTTGCGGACTGCTCGGCTGAGATCTGCCCCCGTGCTTCAAACGCCAGGCCCTTTCCCCGCCCCCTGACGGTGGGGAAGGCTGCGTCGCCTCCCTGCAGCCGGCCTGGCTTGCGTGAGCGCTGCGTGCGCGGACCGGGTGGCACGGGGTGGATTGGGCGGGACGGGCGTTCAGGGGCGCAGCCCGACAAGGAGGTGGTCCGCGGCCAGCTGCTGCGCCTGCCCGGGAAGACGGACACGGACTACGAGTTCGACGGGCGCGTACGGCTCCTCGCCGAGGACCTGGCCCTCCTCAGCGCCAACCCCGACCACCTCGCGGGCGCCTGCGCCCAGCTCGCCGCCCTGGACCAGCCGGGCGTCGTTTCCCACCCACCGAGCCGGACCCTGATCCGCGTCTTCGACGGCAACCTCCCGCCGACCACGACCACCCGGCCCGGCTTCTGGAACGCCACAACGAGCAGCGCCGTGCCGAGATCCTGGCCGCGCTCGCCGCCAACCCGCACACCCCGCACAACCCGCACGCCGCCGTCACCGACACCCTGAACGTGATGCACCCCGCCGAACTGGCCCGGATCGCCGAGAATACCGGCGGCCCGGCCTGGTTCCTGGAGGCGGCGGCCGCCGTCCCGGCCCCCGAAGACGAAGACGAAGACGAAGACGACGGCGTTCTGCGGCTGCTGGGCGACGACGAACTGGACCAGCACCCCGACCCCGCGGCCGTCCTGCAGTCCCGGCTCGACTCCCCCGCCACCGACGACATCCTCTCCCGCTCCGAGATCTACCGGGCCCTGCTCAAGTCCCGGCACCACACCCTGGAGCACCTGCGTCAGATCCCCGCCGACGAGGTCCTCTCCCGCAACGAACCCGCGATCGTGCTGACGATCCTGCTGGAGCACTGCGGGCACAGCACCGGCCGGTGGGAAGCCCTCGCCGCCGCCATGACCTTCGAGTACGACGACACCAAGGTCACCTTCGGCAAACTCCTCGACTCCCTGGACGGCGCCCCCGCGACCACCCCGAACTCCTGACCCGCGCGCAATTCGCGCTGCTCGTGCAGGGCGAGTTCAACGACCGTCGCCCGTGCGGACCAATACGGTGGCCACACCGCCCGCACACCGCACACCGCCTGGCGCGCGGCACGGGCGGGTACCGCCGGCGCAGGACGGGAGGACGACCGGGATGACGCAGGCCGCAGTGAGTGAGCTCGACGAACGGGTGCCGGGGCGCCGCTGGACGGTGCGTCTGGACGCCGCCGGTCGGGGCAGTGCAACGGTGCGCATCTCGTGCAGCCGACCCGGCTGTTCCGAGCAGCGTCTGCCGTCCGCGGCCGCCGGCCGTGCAGCCGCAGTCGCCCACATCAAGGCCCACCTACGCGCCGCCCCTGCTCCGAGGGCCACCGCGTACTGCGCATGCCGGCTGACGGACTGCCGCACCCATCTTCCCGACACCGGCCGGTCGCGTACGGAGCCCTGGCGGTGCGGCGGGCGGGTCGTCGTGGCCGTGGTCACCGATCGGGAAGCCCGCTGGTGGGAGGTGATGGAGTGCTGCTCCCGCTGCGCGGCCGCCACCCCCGGAGCGAAGACCGCGGCCACCTCCCGGCCGCCCACGGCCACCGACCAGCCGGCTACCCCGGCCACAGGTACATCCCCGGCCGCAGGCGTGGGCACGGGGGCGCCGCGGTTCTCCGACCACCAAGCCACTGGCCCACTGCCGGCTCCCCGCATCGCACCTGCGCGGCGCCGCCCACCCCAGGCGAAGATCGCCCAGCGGATCATTCCCCACGATCTGCGGCCCGTCGCCCTGCGGGACGAACTCCCACGTCCTTGACGACTGCGGCTTTCCTCCTCGGATGATCCGCAGCACCCGCCTCGTCGACCTCGTGAACACGATGGACCCCAAACTCGTTGCCGCCGCCTTCGGCATGGACCCGCAGGCCACCCTCATCTACCTGTCCGACCTCATCGACGAGACCCGCATGTCGCAATGGGAGGTCTCCCAGGCCTGATCTCCAGTCAGAGCTCGTAGGGATAGAGAGCGATCTTCTCGCGCTCGATAAAGAGCTCGACCCATGTGCCGGCCACGTCATCGGGCAACGGCTCCGCCAGATCCAGCAGGATGATCGCGTCGTCCAAGTCCAGCACGCCGACACCGAAGAATCCGGGAGCCCGCCGACTGCCACATCAGGGCCGCAGAAACACGAAGCCCGGGGCAGGCGGCAGAGCTGCACCCGGGAAGGACAACGAACTGCGGGGTGGGTGACGCAACTCAGGCCGGCGCGACGTCCGCCCCCGGACACGTGCGACACGACAGCACGCGGGGAAACGCGGACGACTACACGGCCTGGTTGATGAGAAGCCACCTCAAGATCACCGCAGAAGGAACAGGAAATCCCTGCCGCCGAGACCGGCACAGGAACCCGACCACCGTACGACATCCCAAACCTCCGCCGTACGTCAGATAACGACCCCCGTCCCGGCGGGCCGCACTCCAGTGAGGGAGCCCTCCGCGATCGCCGACGCGGCCCCGCGCACGTCTCCCGGGTGGAAGTAATACCGGCGTCGGCTCCGCACCACAGGTGCCCAGGTCCTTCCCGGCTCCGACGTGTACGGCATGCCTCCCCCTCGGAAACAGCGGACCTCCAGTACACATCCGCCGCAAGGTCCAGCCGTACCGGTACGAAGTCGGGAACCAGCTACCCACTCGCCCTCCCGGCGCCATGCCTATGATCCCCTCGCCACAGATCATGTGACGCCCTGCCGGCTGCCGGTCCGGGACGTCACTCCAGGGGGGAGCGAGCTCATGGCCGCGACAACGGCGCAAGCGAACGGCGGCGAGGCAAGCGGGGAGGCGAGCGGGGAGCCGTCCGCGCATCGGAGACCGGGCCGGCGACGCGTCCTGATCGGGTGCGGGGTGGCCCTGGCCCTGGTCTGCGGGGTCCCCGCGGCCTTCTTCGCCGCGGGCCGTGTCCCCGGCGACTCGATGGACGTCGCCTGGCAGACCCCTGCGGACGTCCGGGCCATCGACGCGGGCGACCAGGGGCGGCGGGCCGACGGCGACGGGTCCTGGCTGGTCGGTGACACCCTGGTGCGCAGCGGGTTCAACGGGGCGGCCGGCCAGGACGCCGGGACCGGACGGAGGGTCTGGGAGTACCGGTCACCGGGAAATGCCAAGCTCTGCGCCGCCGACGCCGATGTCGACAGCGCCGTCCTGGTCGTCACCCGGGACGACGAGAACCGGCCCCCCTCGGCGAAGAAGGACCTGTGCACGGTGGTCGCCGGGGTCGACATGAGGACAGGCCGCGAGCTGTGGCGCACGTCGGCCCCGGCGGCGCCCACCGAGGTGATCTCGTACGCTTTCCGGCGTCCTGCCGTGCACGCGGGCGGCGGCCTCGCCGTACTCGCCCACCAGGCGTTGCGCGCCTTCGACGTCCGCACCGGCGCACCCCGCTGGACCGCGGCCCTTCCCGCCGGCTGCGCGGTGGCCCACGCGCGGCCGGCCGCACGGCACGTCGGCGCTCTCCTCGGCTGCGGAGGGACGGGGAGGAAGGAGCCGGACGGTTTCTCCCGGGACGCCGAACTGCACGCCGCCGCCTTCGATCCGGCCACCGGCCGGCTCCTGTGGGACGCCTCCCTCGGCGACCGGGAACCGGTCACCTGGACCGGTGGCAACGTCTTCCTCATGTCCGCCGACCCGGTGATCGTGGCCAACTCCGAGGCCGCGTACTCCTTCAGCGACGACGGGCGACCCAACCCGCCCGTCGAGGGGTCGCTGGGTGACCGGAGCATCGCCGTCACGGCCGGCACCACCCTCTTCACCTCCATCGTCACCGGGGGCGGCGGCACCACCAGGCACAAGAGCCCGTACCGGGAGAGCGTCCTGGCCATCGAGTTGACCACCGGCCGCCTGCTGTGGAGGGCGGACGTCGACGTCGACATCGCAGCCTTCCACCTCCGCGACGGAAGACTGACCGTGGTGGGCGAAAGGCGACCCCTGGCCCTGTACGCCGCCTCGCAGCTGCACCTCCTCGATGCCGCCACCGGCCGGGAACTCGACGAACGGCGCTTCCACTACGGCGAGTTCCCCGCGGGAAACGCCTTCGCCCACAAGGACCTGCTCATCATCGGCGGCACCGCGTACAGGCGTACGTGACGCACCCCGCCCACAAGCCCGCCGCGCCGCCCGCGGCGATGTCGGCGCTCCGAGCCCATGAACAGGTCGATCCTCCGCCGGACCACCGAGGCCGACACCGACGACACCACGTTCACGAAGTCAGTGGTAGTTGAGTCGAAAGGGGCGAGGATGGCGAGATGGTGCGCTTCGGGCAGCACAGAGGGCCTCACCAGTACCGAGGCTCGGGCTCCTCCCACTCGTCTTTCGGGCGCATCTCGCCGTACAGCCGGGTGACGCGCAGACGGAGCATCACGCTCTGGCGCTCCGCGGTCCGCCGAAACAGCTCCTCCTGGTCTCCCTTGGAAAACCACAGGTACTTCCAGGCCTCTTGGCCGACCTCGTCGCCGGGCTCCCGGCACGGCTCGGATATCTCCACGTGCCCGTCGGCAGCCACCCAGAACCTGTTCTCCTCACCCCCCTTGACCATGCGCGCCCAGGGCTTCGCCTGGAACCTCCGGACGAGTTCGCCGTCTTGATCAGCGAGCAGGCGTACGATCCGATCCCGTGCGTCCCAGCTGTAGCTGGTCAGACGACCCCACAGCGCGTGCCCGGGGAACCGGCCCATCTCATCGGGGTCGGCGTAGGCGAACAGATGCCCCATCCCGTCATAGAGGTCGAACCCGCGCCGGAAGCCGAACCACTGACAGGCCTCTTCTTCGGTCAGCAGGCGTGCCCCGTCACGGAACCCGCCCGCGTCCGCATCGTTCGATTCCACGTTTCCCCCGGCGCAGCTCGGCCGACGTGCCCTCCGCACGTCCACGTCCCACCCACCATAAGGCGCGCCCGTACGCGACTCCGGGCGAGGTGGGGGCCGGCGCCACGGCTCGCCGGCCCGTCTCGCCAAGCGGACAGTGCTTCGTGTGATCGCGATGCGGCGCGGCAACCGGATGCTCGCTCTGTCCTCGGTGGGACACCTCCGCCCAACCGGGCTACCCGCCTCTACTGCCGTTCTGTCGAGCCGACGTCGGTGAGGACGCGTTCCGCTCCGATCCGCTGAATGCGTTCGGTGCCCCATTCCCCCAAGGACCTCAGAGCCGCGTTGAGCGAGATGCCGTGCTCCGTCAGGGAGTACTCGACCTTCGGCGGGACCTCGCGGTACACCTCTCGATGTACGAGCCCGTCTTCTTCCATCTCCCGCAGATGCTGGATCAGCATCTTCTCGCTCACGCCGGGCAGCCCACGACGGAGCTCGGCGAACCGGCGGGTCCCGTGATGGTGGAGCTCCCAGAGAATGAGCGATTTCCACTTCCCGGCGACCACATCCATCGCCGCGTCGATTCCACAGAAATAGGGACCGCGTCGCGCTGCCGTTGCCATCAGCCCTCCCTGGGGTACTTACTCGCAGGTGAGTACCTGACCAAATAGTCCGTACTGGTCAACCCTACCGACTGGGAGGAGGATCGAATCGAACGCGAACACGAGGGGAAGCAAACGAAGATGACCACTGACAACACGCTGCGGGTGAGTGTTCTCGGGCTGGGGGCGATGGGCAGTGCTCTCGCGAGCACGCTGGTGAAGGCCGGTTACGCGACCACGTGCTGGAACCGCTCACCGGGAAAGGCGGACGACCTCGTCGCCCAGGGGGCCTTGAGCACCGATACGGCCGGCGATGCGGTCCGGGCCGGGCGATTGGTGGTCGTCTGTCTGCTGGATCACGCGTCGGTCCGTGAGGTGCTCGATCCGCTCACCGACGAGCTGGCCGGGCGAACACTGGTCAATGTGACGACGACGTCGCCGGCCCAGTCACGGGAGTTGGCGGATTGGGCCACCCGGGCCGGGGTCACCTATCTGGACGGCGGCGTCATGGCCGTACCGCACATGATCGGCCGGCCTGGGGCTTCGATCCTCTACAGCGGATCGTCCGATGCCTTCCATCAGCACAAGGCTCTGCTCGACCTGTGGGGCAGCAGTACCTACTTCGGTGAGGATGCCGGGCTGGCCTCTCTGTACGACCTCGCCCTGCTCGCGGGCATGTACGTCATGTTCGCCGGATTCATGCACGGCGCCGCCATGGTCGCGCCGGCCGGTATCACGGCCGGAGAGTTCGCGGCCAAGGCCGCGCCCTGGCTGACCTCCATGACGGGCGCCTTCGAAGGTTTCGCCGCCGTCATCGACGGCGGGGACTACACCGTCGAAGGGCAGCAGAGCCTGCGCTTCTCCGACCTCGGCGACCTCCTCGCCGCCAGTTCCGACCAGGGGATCAGCACCGAGGTGGTCACCATGGTCCAGCGGCTCATCCGGCGCCAGATCGACGCCGGCCACGGAGAGGAAGGCTTCGCCCGCATCATCGAGAGCATCAGGCAACCGGGCTGAGAACTCCGCAACGCTCCGTAGCGTGTTCGGTCGGCTGATACGTGGGTCTCCGCGCAGAGTGGTGTGGCATCGGCGCCCACCCGGTCGAGTGACTTCCGTGGGCGTTCCGGGACGGTGACCGAAGGGCGGCCTGGAGCGTTGCTGTGCGTACGGGGACAGAGCAGCTGATCCAGGAAGGAATGATGACGAGATGTCGGATACCGCCAAGCGGCGCATCTTCACCATGCTCGATGCCGACGGCGACGGGGTGATCACCCGGCCCGAGTACCTCGACCGGGTCCACCGGGCGGCCGCCGCATGCGGACGCGAGGCACAGCACCCTCTGGTCGCCGTCGCCTTGGCGGCCCACGAGGAGGTGTTCGGGCAGATGGACGGTAACGCCGACGGTGCCGTCACCTACGAGGAATACCGCGACTGGGCCGGACACGACGCGTTCGAGGAGTCCTGCCGGCCCGCCCTCGGCTCCCTCTTCGACCTCGCCGACCACGACGACGACGGACACCTCACCCGCGACGAGTTCACCCGGCTCCGCGCCGCCACCGGCAACACCCCCGAAGGCGCGGACGCCGCCTTCGACGCCCTCGACCCCCGCCACGACGGCACCGTGGAACGATCCGTCTACCTCGCCGCCATCCACGACTTCCTCACCACCGGCCGATCCCCCATGGCCGACGCCTACCCCCTCCACCCCGGCACACCGGCAGCGGCGGCGCCGGTACGGGCAGGCCACTGACCACGACCCGTCTCCGTCCCCGGCGGTAGGAGTGGATGAGGCCGGCGGGCTCCGCCTCCCGGCTCGGGGGTGCCTTGGAGAGCGGGTGGGCGGTCGGTCACGCGATGCGGTGGGCGGGGGCTTGGAGGATACTGGTGCGTGTATGGCGCATCGTTCTTGAGGCATGCCTTCGCGGCGCCTTGGAGGTATCCATGCCCCGTCTGCCCGCCGGCCGCCGGGCCGGACTCTCGCTCGCCACCGCGGGCGCCTTCGTGCTCGCCTTCGCGGCGGCCGCCCCCGCGTCGGCCGCGTACGGCACCGTGACCGTCACGCTGGGCGAGCCGCTCATGACCGCCCAGAGAGTCACCATCAAGGACCCGGTGGACAACCACTGCTACACCGTCAAGGAACTGTTCCCCGACGCTCCCGCCGGCGGCACGTTCAGCTTCGTCGGCAACCACGCCACCACGCCGATCAACGTCTACGAGGGCGACGCCTGCTCGGGAGCGCCGACGGCGACGTCGCCGATGGGCTACGGCATGTCCCTCAGTGGCGCCCCGCTCCGCTCGATCAAGATCCTGCCCGGGCCGTCGGTCCCCGACATGCCCACCAACCCGACGACTCCCCCCGCCTGACCTCGGGAGCCTGTCGCCACTTCGCCTGCCGGTCAGGCGGCCCCACCGTGCAGGAAGGCGCCTGCACATAGGTTTCATGGCGGATTCACAGCTGTCCGCCATCGCGGCCACAGGTGCGCGGGCCAGCCTTGCGGTCCATGAGATCTGTGATGAGAGGCCGGGCCCTCCTGGTCAACGGCACGCTGGCCGTGCTGTTGGCCGGGGGCATCGGCTTCGCGTACGTGTCGCTCGGCGACGACGGGGCGACTGCCTCGGCCACCACCAGGACCACGCGGGTGATGCGTGGTGACCTGACCGCTTCGGTGTCGGCTTCCGGCTCGGTGGAGAGCGCGACGAAACGGGCGTTGTCCTTCAGCGGCTCGGGGACCGTGACGAAGATCGACGTCAAGGTCGGTGTCGCGGTGAAGAAGGGCCAGAAGCTGGCCGAGCTGGACCGGACCGAGGCGCAGGAGGAGTTGGACGCCGCCAAGGCTCAGCTGGCCGTGGCGGCCGACGGAGACACGAGTACGGCGCAGGGCAACGCGAGCTATGTGCAGGCGAAGAACGCGGTGAGTGCGGCGCAGCGGGCCCTCGACGGGACCGTCCTGTACGCGCCGATCGACGGCACGGTCACCGCCGTCAACGACAGCGTCGGGGAGTCGGCCTCCGGGTCGTCGGCGTCCTCGGGGTCCTCGGGGTCCTCGGCGTCCTCGTCGGGGGGCTTCATCGAGCTCGCCAACCCGGACGCGGTCCAGGTCACGGGCAAGTTCACCGAGGCCGACGCGACGAAGCTCAAGGTCGGGCAGACGGCGACCGTCACCTTCGCCGCTCTCTCGGGCGTCACGGCGCAGGGTGACGTGGCCGCGATCGACAGTGCGCCCACCACCGAGAACAACGTGGTGACCTTCGCGGTGACGATCACCCTGAAGGAGAAGCCCGAGCAGGTGCGCATCGGGCAGACCGCCAACGCGACCGTGACGGTCTCCGAGGTCAAGGACGCCCTGTACGTGCCGACCGCGGCGGTCAAGAGCGCGGGCGGCCAGAGCACGGTGACGGTGCTGGAGGCCGGCAAGCCGGTGGTGAAGACCGTGACCGTGGGGATCGCCGGCAACGCGGGCACGGAGATCAAGTCCGGCCTGGAGGAGGGCGAGCAGGTCCAGCTCACCGTGGCCACGGGCACGGGCACCACGGGCGGTTCGCAGATGCCCGGCGGCGGCTTCGGCGGCATGGGCGGCGGTGGCATGGGCGGCGGCGGTCGCGCACCGGGCGGCGGTGGCGGTCGATGAGCACCCCCGTCATCGAGGTCCGCGGCCTCACCAAGGCCTACGGGCAGGGCGAGACCACCGTCCACGCGCTGCGCGGCACCGACCTGACCGTCGAGCGGGGCGACTACGTGGCGATCATGGGCCGGTCCGGGTCGGGCAAGTCCACGCTGATGAACATCCTGGGCTGCCTGGACGTGCCCTCGGACGGCGACTACTTCCTGGACGGTACGGACGTCGGCGGGCTCAGCGAGCGGCAGTTGTCGATCCTGCGGAACAGGAAGATCGGGTTCATCTTCCAGAGCTTCAACCTGATTCCGAGGATGACGGCCCTGGCCAACGTCGAACTGCCACTCGCCTATGGCGGGGTCAAGCCGGCCGAGCGACGCCGGCGGGCGCTCGCGGCCCTGGAGATGGTCGGGCTGTCCGAACGGACCGGGCACGAGCCGAACGAGCTCTCCGGCGGACAGCAGCAGCGCGTGGCCGTCGCGCGGGCCCTGGCCACCGCGCCCGCCCTGCTGCTGGCCGACGAGCCGACCGGCAACCTCGACAGCAAGTCGACCCTCGACGTCCTGGACGTCCTGGACCAACTCTCGGCGTCCGGCAGGACGATCGTCCTGATCACCCACGAGGACGAGGTCGCCAAGCGCACCAAGCGGGTCATCCGCCTGGTCGACGGCGACATCGTGGAGGACCGCAGACAGTGAACCCCTTCGAGATCCTCAGGTTCGCGCTGCGCGGCCTGGGCGCGAACAAGCTCCGCAGCGGTCTGACCACCCTGGGCATCCTCATCGGTGTCGGCGCGGTCATCCTGCTCGTGGCGGTCGGCAACGGCTCCTCCCGGCAGATCCAGGACAGCATCAGCCGCCTCGGCGCGGGCGCGCTGACCGTGTCGACGTCGACGACCGGGCAGGGCGGCGGATCCCGCCAGGCCGGCCCCGGCGGACAGCAGCAGTCCGGCGGCACGGGACCGCGTACGCAGGCCAAGAAGCTCACCGTGGAGGACGCCAAGGCACTGGTCGACCCGGTCAACGCGCCCTCGGTCGAGAGCGCCTCACCGGTGGTCAACGCGAGCTCCCAGACCACCACCTACCTGACGACCAGCCACAGCATCGCCCAGTTCGTGGGCAGCGACCCGGCCTACTTCAAGGCGAGCAACAAGACGATCGAGCGCGGTTCGCTCTTCACCGCCGAGCAGGTCAAGACGGGCGCGAAGGTCGCGGTCATCGGGCAGAGCGTCGCCGAGCAGCTCTTCGGCCGGGTCGACCCGATCGGCAAGAAGATGAACGTGGGCGGCGCCTTCTTCACGGTGACCGGGGTGCTGGCCAAGTCCGGCTCGTCTTCCAGCGGGTTCCAGGACGCCGACGACATCGCCGTCGCCCCCTACACCGCCGTGCAGGGGACGCTCACGAGCTACGGCGCGCTCAGCCAGATCGTCGTCCAGGCCGAGAAGGCGGACGCGGTCGACGCGGCGCAGGCCGAGGTCACCGCGGTGCTGAACCAGCGGCACGGCGGCACCGACTTCCAGGTCTTCAACCAGGCAAGCCTCCAGTCGGCCGTCGCCGAGTCGAGCGAGACCTTCACGGTGCTCCTCGGCGCGGTCGCGGCGATCAGTCTCCTGGTCGGCGGGATCGGCGTCACCAACATCATGCTGGTCACCGTCACCGAACGGACCCGGGAGATCGGCATCCGCAAGGCGATCGGCGCCCCGCGCGGGGCGATCCTGGGCCAGTTCATCACCGAGGCCACGATCCTGTCGCTGATCGGCGGGGTGCTCGGGGTGGTCGCGGGCGTCGTCGGCGGCCAGTTCAAGATCGTCGGCGTCCAGCCGGTGATCGCCCCCTGGTCGATCGGCCTCGCCCTCGGCGTCTCCGTCGCCATCGGCCTCTTCTTCGGCAGCTACCCGGCCAACCGCGCCGCAGGCCTGCGCCCCATCGAGGCGCTGCGCCATGAGTGAGGACAGAACAGTGAACCAAGACACCGACGGCAACGACGTACTGGCCGACTCCCCCTTCGCCGGGGACCTCGACGCCGAACTCAAGGCCGCACCGGCACGCCGGCGCCTTCCGGGCGTGGCGCTGTTCCTGGCCGCGGGCGTCGTGGCCGTGGGCGGCTTCATCGGCGGCGTGTACGTGGAGAAGGGCACCGGGGACGACACCTCCGGCGCCCGCCCTTCAGGGGGACAGATACCGGGCGGCGGACAGATGGCCCCCGGCGGACAAATGCCCGGCGGCGGTGGCGGGGCCGGAGGCCAGGGGCGGCAGGGCATGTCCTCCGGAACCATCAGCAAGATCAAGGACGGGGTGGTGGAGCTCACGACCCAGGACGGAAAGACCGTCGAGATCAAGCCCGGGGACACCGTCCTGCTCCGGTCCCGGACCCAGCCCGGCAACGACGACGGCCGGCAGAACGGAGGTTGACCCGTGGCGACAGGCAAGAGGCGCCGCGCAGCGGCACCGGGAGGCGGCCGCAGGATGGCCGCCGTGTACGGGGTGCTCGGGGCCGTCCTGATGGGCAGCGGGGTGATACCCGCGCACGCCGATGGCGGCTCCCCTTCCCCGTCGGCCGAGGAGGCCGCCCCGAGCGTTCCCGACGTGGAGGTCGGCACCGGCCCGTCCGCGTCGGGCACGATCGAGAGCCTCGACTCCAGGTCACTGTCGTTCACCACCGAGGGGACGATCAAGACGCTCAAGGTGAAGGCGGGCCAGAAGGTCGAGAAGGGCGACGTACTGGCCGAGCTCGACTCGACCGAGGCCGTCGAGAGCCGCTCGGCGGCCTACGCGTCCTATCTCGCCGCCTCCGACGCCCTGGCCGAGCTCGAAAGCGGCACCGAGGGCTACCGGAAAGCGTACGCGAGCTACGTGAAGGCCCGCAACACGTACCGCAAGGCCCAGCGCGCGGTGGACGGAGCGAAGATCACCGCCCCGTTCGCCGGTACGGTCACCGCACTCGACGTCGCGGCGGGCCAGTCGGTGTCCCGGGGCGCGTCCGTGCTCACCCTCACCGACCTGTCGGCGCTCCAGGTCAGCGCCGACTTCACCGAGGCCGACGTCGTCAGGCTGAACAGCGGTCAGAAGGCCACGGTCACGCTCGACTCCCTGAGCACCAGCGTCGAGGGGAGCGTCACCTCCGTATCCCCCGTCCCCGTCACGTCGATGAGTTCGACCAGCGGCGGCGGGGGCGGGGGCGGGATGCAATCCTCGACGCAGGTCGTCCGGTACACGGTGCTGATCTCGCTGGACAGCCTTCCGGAGACGATCCGGGCGGGCCAGACGGTGACCGTCGAGGTCCGGGTCTGAGTCTCTCAGCGCATTCACAGCTCCCGGCCACGTGATCCACAGGGAAGTCGGCGATGCTCGCGCCCATGCCGGAGCAGACCGACCCCCACGAGATCCTCAGGACCTCGTCGTTCGAGGGCACCCTCGAAGAGGCGCTGGCCGCCCATCCGCCGCGCGCCGAGGTGCCCCTGCTCACGGTGTTCCTGGCCGTCGGCGTCCTGGCCGTCGGTGGCCTCGTCGCCGGCATCCACGTCGACCGGACCTGGGGACGGGAGTACGCCGAGGCCGGTCCCGGGGCGCCCACCGGGCGCTTCGGCCAGGGGCAGCCTCCCAGGCAGCAGGTGCCGGGCGGGGCCCGGCCGAACGCCGGACTCGTCCAGGGCACCATCACGGCGGTGAACGGCGACTCCGTCACCGTGCAGACGTCCGACGGCGGCACCGTCACCCTGAAGACCGGGGACGAGCTCCGGACGGCCCCGTCCTCCGCCCCCCGGGCGGAGCGCGGACGGGGCACGTCCGGGCCGGTCATTCCTCGGTGAACGGGCCGCTCGCCGCGACGGCGAGGTCCTCGACCGGCGAAACGCCACTCTGCTGCGACCGCCGGCCTCACACAGCACGACCAGCATGGCGTGTCGGGCACTTCCAGCCTTTGATGCCGATGGCCACCCACAGGCCCGTCCCGCTGCGCGCCGGCCAGGCATGCTTGAGCTGCGCGGGTCGCGGGTCGCGGGTCGTCGGCTTGATCGCTGCCCGCCTCTCGACTCAGCGCAGGCGCGAGAGCCGCAACAAGGCTTCGTCGCGGACGCCAGGGTTCGGATCCGACGTCAGTGTCCGAAGTTGTGTGAGCAACTCGGCGCCGCCCTCTCCGGTAGCCCAGCGCGGGTCGCAGTCGAGTTCCGCAGCGAGCTGGTCAGCCGTGCCGTCGTCGGACGCCACCGCACGTGCCGCAAGCACGGCCCGAAGGCCGGCCAGGTCCCTTCGGGCAAGCAGAGCCGCTGCAGTATCAGCAGTCACTCCCGTGTCTTGGGCATCCAGGAGGAGACGGTGCAGGACCCCAGCCACACCTTCGATCCGGGGCGCCGTCGCCAACCGTCGGCCCGCGGCGGCCCTGACCGCCCATGCCGGAGAGTCCGCATCCGCGATCGAGCAGGCAAGTCTTCGTTCCACGGCATCTTCCACAGCGCCAGGATCATCCCGGTCGGACGCCTCGGTCAAGCTTCGCTGCGGGGACGCCGGGACGAGATCGGCTGCCACGCAACGGTCGGGCCGTCGGGCGGTGCGGAGCCTGTCCGTTGCGGGTCAGGACGTTGCCGGCGGTGCCGTCGGCAACGTTTTGGGCGGGTAGCTGCGCAGGACGAGCGAGGTGGTGACCGATCCGTAACGGGCGAGGGAGTCCACGACCTGTTCAAGGCGTTCGGCGTGAGAACAGTGGACGTCGAGCAGGAGGCAGTCCTCGCCCGTCACGCGCAGGGTCGAGACGACTTCGCGCGTCCGGGCGGCAAGGGCGAGCGCTTGGGACAACTGCGCGTGGGTGGTGCGGAGCCGGACCACTGCGTGGATGTTCAGTCCGACTGCGACGGGGGCGACGACGGCACGGTAGCCGGTGATGATCCCGTTCTTCTCCAGGCGTTGGATGCGGGCGCCGGCCGCCGGCTGGGACAGTCCGACTCGGCGTCCGACCTCGGCTCCGGTGAGCCGGCCGTCGGTCTGGAGCAGTTCCAGGATGGCACGGTCGATCTCGTCGAGTGATTCCATCGTTGTCACCCCCACTTTCTTTGAGATCACTTGCTGAGCCTGATCGTTGCCGCTGAGCCATCGAGAATCGCCCCAGAGCGCCTCTGTGATGCGTAGGGGCCGCGATCGGAAGGGCGGTGGGCGATGGTCGCGTACGTCATCATCCCCGGTATCGATGGTTCGGACGAGCGGCACTGGCAGAGCTTGTGGGAGAAGCGATGGGGGCCGTCAGCGGTCCGGATCGCACCGGCCTCGTGGAGCAGGCCGGACCTGTCGGACTGGGTTGCCGCGATCCGGACCGCCTACGAGATCGCATCCCGGCATGACAGCCAGGTGGTGTTGGTGGCTCACAGCCTGGGTTGCTGGGCGGCTGCCCAGTGGCTGGAGGAGGCGCGGCCCGACAGGGTGGCGGCGTTCCTGGTCGCGCCTCCCGATGTCCGGGGACCGGCGTTCCCACGTGAGGCCGCATCGACGTTCCTGGGCTTGTCCGCTCGCCCCTTGCCGTGCCCGAGCAGCATGGTGGCCAGCGATGACGACCCCTACTGCGACCCGACGGCGTCCGCTTCCCTCGCGCGCGCGTGGCAGGCGCGGGGCCATCTCGTCGGAAGCCGCGGCCACATCAATTCCGGCAGCGACCTCGGTGACTGGCAGACGGGCCTGGACCTCCTTCGCGGGCTGGTCGACTGCTGAGAGGCCACTGCGACCACCGCCGGCACTGGATCTCGGGCGCTCCGACGCCTCCCGCGTGGTTTCGCGCCATCCGGGTGTGGAGAGATCCGCAGACGGAACCTTCCGTGCGGACCGACAGAAAGGGCGCCCATGGTCGCCCCCTCCCCGATACCGGGCCTCGGCTCCGCGGCCGCGGCCGCGGCCTCGGTCATCACCGCCCATCTTCGGATCGCGGCCGCCGAGCGGGCCGCCGTCGCGAAGCAGGACTTCGACCGTGCGCAGGCCGCCGACCGGTTCGGCCGGGAACTCCAGCTGGAGGCGATCCGGCACCTCCGTCAGACCGAGCTCACCGTGCTCCAGTCGGAGTTGCGCACCGCCGAGGCGCTCAGCGCCCTCAGCGAGAAGACCCTGTTCGACACCTACCCCGTCCCTGAGGGCCCCGGCAGACTCAGGGCCGCCCTGGGGTTGCTCGCCGACGAACTGGCCGACCTGCCTCCGCTGCTCCTGCTGCCGACGTTCCAAGGCGTCACGGAGAACCACTGGTCGGGACTGCGCCCCGCGCTCACCGGGGCGCTGCGACGGCGCCTGGGGACCGACGGCCTCGTGGAGGTCCAGGACGGTCTGCGCGCGATGGTCTGGCCCCACGCCGAGCTGTACCGAAACGACCTGTACGGGCTGCCCTGTCTGATCGTGCAGGTCACCCAGTTCCGCGACACCATCGACGTGGGCATCGGCGGCTGCCATCTCACGACGGGCCTGGGCCAGGCGCCCGCGAGCCCGATGCGGACGATCTACCGTCACCGCCGCCGCCCGCCCGGCCACTGGACGGCCGAAGCCATCGCCTCGGTCAACAGCGCCGCCCCGGCGTCGGATGCCCTCGAGGTGCCGGGCGACACGGCGTCCCACGACCGCCTGGAGATCGAGATGGCCGCGCGGGCCGTCACCGTCGTCGTCACCTCCGCCGTCGACACGTACTGGCTCGGAAGCGCCGTGCGCTACCGGCAGCGCTTCGACGACGCCCTGGCATTGCTGGGACTGACCGATCTGCCTGACATCCCGACAGACCTGGGGATACCCCTCACCCAGGTCGCCGACCCGGCCCACCACCTGCTCACCGTCGCGCGCCGCGAGGCGGTACGTGGCAAGCCGGACCGGGCCGTGGACGCGCTGGCGGGCTCTCTGGCGGCCCTGGTCCACCCCGACTACGCCTCTGCCGGGCCACCGTACCCGTCGCGTGCCGCGACCACGGCCGCGCTCCGCGCTGCCGACCCCGCGTACACCGAGGCACTCCGGTCCACGGTCGAGGCCGTCGACGCCGCGGAGGGTCCCGGCCGGTTGGACGCCGCGGACCTGCCCGAACCTCTGGCCATCGCGCGGGAGGTCCTCCGTGACCAGTGACTTCGATCCGGCCGCCGCCGTCACCGTCCTCAACCGCGTCCATGCCCTCCTCCCGTTGCCCGACAAGGACGTGACCAGCGCGCTCGCGACGCTTCAGCTCTGCCTGGACCGGTCCCACCTCGCCGTGGTGGGACCGGAAGGGGTCGGCAAGTCCACCCTCGTGAACGTCCTGCTGGACGCCGACGTGGCACCCAGGGAACGGGTCGTGCCCGGCACCGTCGCCCCCCTGTACGTGCTCCATCACGACCGGGCCGAGCCCCGCTTCCGGGTCCTGCGCGCCGAAGCGGGCACGGGGAACGGAGAAGTGTGGGAGGAGACCTCCGGGCGTCCGGGCCTCGACCGTTGGATGCTTCAGAGGCACAACGCCGACAACGCGAAACGGGTGGTGCGCGGTGAGGTCGCGATCCGCTCCGACGTGCTGCGCGACGGCCTGCGCATCGTCGACCTGCCCGGCCTCGCCGGGCTCTCGGCCGGCATCGCCGAGCGGACGGCGCGGGACCTTGCCGAGGGGGCCTTCACCGTCGTCCTGGTCTGCCAGGGGCGCAGCAGCCTTGCCCAGCTCGCCGACATCGTGGGTGAACTGGCCGCGCAGGCACGGCCGGCCAGGATCGCGGCCATCGTCTTCAACGAGGCCGACCTGGAATCGCTCAGCGCGCAGGAGCGCACGGAAAGCCTGGCGATGCGCCGCCGCAGCGTGGACACCTACCTCCTGCCGCGCGATACCGGAGGAAGACTGGGACTCGCGGAGGCGACCCTCCACGAGATCGACCTCAAGCATCCCGAACCGGACGCCGTGGACGAACTGCGCGCCCGCCTCGTTGCCGAGGCGGGGCGGGCCCGGCGCGCCGAGGCCTCCCGTGCCGCCGCCGAGGCCACGGTCGCGCTGGAAGGGGCGCTGCACCGACGCGTCGAGCGCGTGGCGCTCGTCTTGGCGGGCCGTGTCGGGCCCGAGGAGATCCGGCGGCACGCGGCAGCGGCAGCGGCTTGGCCGGAAGAGCCCGGGTCCGGCGCCGCACGGCCCGACCCTTACCAGGCGGACACCGCCCGCCATGCAGGGGCGGACTGGGAGCCCTACCGGTGGAGGGTCGAGGAGGAGTACCGCCGATGGGATGCCACCTACGCCTGGGCCGAGTCCCACGACGGATTCCTGTCGCGGGCCAACGGAGACATGGCCGAGTACGAGCGGAGGATCATGGAGGGGGTCGATCGCATGACCGCCCTGCACCAGGAGTACCTCGGGCTGTTGGAGGAGCGACTGCAGGTGATCGGCCGGGAGCAGGAGGCCCGGCTGGAGGCACGGGTACCCTCCGGCCTCACCCCCGCCGAATTCGCCCCCTTGCCGTACGAGCGTCCGCAAGCCTCCGAGGTCAAACTGGAGCTGTCGCAGAAGGCTCGCGAGATCGACCGGCGCCTCGCGCGCAAGATCTCCCTCGCCGGCATGGCGTTCGCGCAGCGGACCGAGAACCGGATCGCCATGCGACGGCTGCGGCACCATATAGCCGACATCTTCGACGCGAGCGACGGCCCGCCCCACTTCTTCCTGCGCATCAGAGAGGAGTCGGCCCGGCGCTTCGCCCGTGCGGCCCATGACCGCCTCGACCAACGGGCCCGGACGGCCCAGAACCCCACGGAGGCTTCCCGGGCCGTGCTCCGGCGCGATCATGAGCGGCTGGACGAGGCCCGAGCGGAACTTGCCGCCCTGATCCACGCGCTCGGGGGCGAGGGGTGAACGTGGGGTGAGCGTGGCGCGGGCGCTGCCCTTCCGGGTCTGCGCCCGCCCCACGGTCGGATCACTCGACGCTACCGCTTGCTCCCCAGGTCTTGGTCTGCGTCACGGTCCCGTCCTTGATGGCCTTGCTCTGTTCGACGTACGCCTCGCCCTTCACGCCGTACACGCCGTCGTCCTGCACTTTGTCGCTGGACACCCAGGCATCCGGCAGATCCACCGAGAGATGCCCCTTGTAGGTGTCGCGGTCCGTCGTGGTCCCGTCGGAGATCGAGCTGGTCTCGATGTGCTGCGCCCCGGCGTCGAAGGACAATGCGTCCGGATCCTTCTCGACGATGTCAAGGTCGGGAGTGAAGTCGTCCTCCAGACCGAAGAGGTCGTCCACAAGACCGTCGTCGATGTAGCTCGTCTCCGTACTGGTATCCAGCAACCCCTCGTCCGACGCGTACTCTTCGGCCATCGAGCCCTCCGTCCCGCTCGTGGGCACCCCTCACGGCTCCCACCCCCACGCGGTCATGCCCGGCGAGAACCGGCCTCACACCCGAAGGGGTGTGAGGCCGGTTCTGCGTGGACCCGCTACGACCTCTTCCTCAACGGCGCGCGTCCACCCGATCGTGGGGATGCCACCGGGTTCGTCGCCTCGCCTTGTCGGAGGTTGGTCGAGCGCACGGCCGCGCGCCCGTCGAAGCGCTGGGGCTACGCCCCCAACAGCGACCAGTTGTGGTCGTCGGAGGGTCCGTCGACGCAGGGGTACAGCTGTAGCCGGGCGTCGTTGCCCGCGTTGAGTCCGGCGACGTCCAGGCACAGGCCGCTGGCCTCGTTCACGATCCAGGCGCGTCCGTCGGGCAGGGGTTGTTCGTAGAAGCGCTGGTTGTCAGAGGTACCCGGTACGCAGGTCCACATCTGCAGGGGTTCGTTGACCCCCGGCCTGCCCACACCCACGGGGTCGAGGCACATGTTCGTGACCTTGGCGCTGCGGATGGTGAAGATCTGCCAGCCCGACGAGGTTCTCCCCCGGAAGTCGACGAAGAAGCGCTGGTTGTCGGCGGCCGAGGTGTCGCAGGTGTACTGGTTGACCGGGGTACCGTTCACGGCCCCGCCGAGGCCGGGAATGTCCACGCACTTGCCCGTGCGGTCGTTGCGGATGAAGAGCGGGCCCACGCTGCCCTCGGCACGCCCCTGCCCGGCGGCGGGCGGAGCCGGCGGGGCCGCGGCGGGTGGGGTGGCGTCCGGGGTGGAGGCCTTCTCGGAAGAGGCCGGGTCGGGGGTCGTGGAGTCCGAGGGGGGCGGGGACACCGGGGTCGTGGGTCCGGTGGCGGAGGGGTCGGGCGTCGGTGGCGGGGAAGCGTGGGCGCCCGGGTCCGCCGGCGCGGTGATCTGCCGGTCGTCCGGAAGATCACCGGGTGCGGCCGTGTCGGAGGGGTCCTTGGCACGGTCGCTCTGGTTCGCGATGACGAGTACGGCGACCAGTGCCGCGAGCGCCGCCCACTGAGCGGGCACCCGCCAGCGGCCCCGTCGTGGAGCCGGCCGGCGGGACGCCTTCGCCGGGCCGAGTCCCTCGGCGGGGGTCGCGGTCCCGGTTTCGGCACGGGGGCTCGGGGACGGCGGAGCTTCGGTGGCCGCCTCTGCCGGGGTCAGTGGTGCGGCGGCCGGGGCCGAAGGCGGCGGGCCCGCGGGGGCGGAACCGTCACCGCGCGGGCCGGAAGTCTCGACCGGCGGCCCTTCGACGGGGGCCGGCACGGTCGGTGCCGGCGCGGGGTCGGCGGTCGGGGCGGGGGTGGAGGTCGCGTCCGGGCCGGGTACGGAAGGCTGCGGGTCCGGCTCCGCCGAACCCTCGGCCGGGGGCCCGACGACGGCCGGCGCCGCGGCGGAGTCCGCGGGCTCGGTCGGGTGCGCGGCGGGTGTCGACGTTCCGGAGACCGTGGGCGTCCGCGAAGCGGCGGGCACGGCTTCGGTGGCAGCGGTGGTGGCCGTGTTGGCCGCTGCGGTGGCCGCCGTGTGGAGGAGGCGCGCGTCGCGCAGCTTGTCGGCTCGCGTGCGGCCGTCGCGGGCGTAGCGGTCCTCGATGATCTTGTTCAGGCGCGGTAACGGAATGATCTTCAGGCCGGAGCGGTACTCGCTCCACACGCTCGGGCTCAGGCTGTACCGCTCCGACAGCTGCCGACCCGTCCGGTCCGCGGTCAGTTCCCGCAGGAACGTCGCGAGCGCGTTCGCCTCGGCCGTGCGGCCCTTCAACGGGCCGGGCAGACGCCCTGATCGATTCATTTCTCCCCCTCCACAGCCCGGCACGTCTGCCGGAAGTTCGCTCAACTTCGCGAACGTTCGCGGTTCTTCGCCGTCCACACCTCTGTGACCTGCGCGAACGCAGGAACACCCCAGCGAACAATCAGATCAGGTTCCAGCGTGGTGTTCCACCGCTTCGGCCAACCAGCCGGCGGAACCACCACAGCGAAGGGGACCACCGTGCAGCGACCGTTCCTCCGGCGGCCCAAGGCCCTCGCGGCCTTGGCGGGACTGGCGATGGCCGTCGGCCTGACCGTCATCCCCGCACAGGCCCAGAGCACGCCGCGCTACGAGCGCCCGATGACAACCGGAACCCTCGGCAAGGACGCGGCGCCCGGGGGGCCGGTCACCCGGGAGCAGATCATCGCCCGGGCCCGGCACTGGGTGGAGCGGGCGGTCCCGTACAGCCAGACGCGCTGGTGGAAGGACGAGACGACCGGTGGTTCCTACCGGCAGGACTGCTCCGGCTTCGTCTCCATGGCCTGGCAGCTGCGGGAGAGCCTGACCACCGCCTCCCTGCCCTCCGTCGCGAACCGCCTGCCCGGCTTCGACCAGCTGGAGCCCGGCGACGCCCTCGACAACCCGGCCGCCCACGCCGTGCTGTTCGGCGGCTGGACCGACAAGGCCAAGGGCGACTTCGTCTACTACAGCGAAAGCCGTCCCGGACGCCCCGCCCGCAAGGACACCGCCAACATCCACGACCACCGCATCGCCGGCCACCCCCGCACCTCCTACATCCCCCTGCGCCTCAAGCAGCTCGCCACCGCCCAGGCGACCGCACCTGCACAGCCCGTCCCGACGGCCACCCGCGCGCCCTCCGCGTCGACCACGCCCCCGGCGAAGCCGAAGCCGAGCACCACGGCGGCACCGGGCCAAAAGCCGACGCCGAGCGCCACCGCGACGCCGGGCCGGACGCCGAGCACTACCGCCCCGGCCGCGCCCGCGCCCTCCACCACGAAGCCGCCGGCCGGCGCCGCGCCCGGCCCCACCGTCACCGCCGCACAGCCGGCCGCCCCCGCTCCCCCGCCCGGCGAGGGTTGCCAGTCCGGCCGCCAGGTCTCCTTCTGGGCCTGGATCTTCAGCTTCTGACCGACCGTACGTCCCACCCGCCCGCCCGCCCCACAGCACGCCATGCGCTCAACTCCGTCGACGTCCCGGAAAGGGATCACCATGCAGACCGTCACGCCACGAAGCGGCGGGCAGGCCGCGAATCGGGCCTCCGCCCTCTGGGGTCGGATCCACTGCGGCATCCGCCTCCTGTGCCTCCTCATGATCGGCGTCATCGCCCTCGGCGTCGCCGCCAACGCGGCTCCGGCCAAACGCAAGGTCGGACGGGCCTCCGGCCCGGCCCCGATCACCCTGGAGCAGATCGTCGCGGTCGGGACCACGGTGTACGCCCTGTCCGCCGACCATCAGGGCGTCTACGAATGGTCCGAGCACCAGGAGAACTGGCGGCGGGTGAAGGGCGCCGCACAGAAGCTCTACGCGGGCGGCGGCAACGTCTACGCGATCGAAGCCGGCCACAGCGGAGCGGGCGACATCTCCAAGTACGACCCGAAGACCGGCGGGTGGCAGCGCATCGGCAGCCCCGGACTCACCTTCGCCGCCACCTCCAAGCACCTCTACGGAGTCAGCCCCGACCGGTCCGGGCTCTGGAGGTACACCGGCCGCGACGACAAGTGGGACAAGGTCGGCGAGCGCTCCGAGAGCCTCTACGCGGGCCCGGACGACGCCGTCTACGTGACCAATCCCGACGACAAGAAGCTCTTCCGCTACGACGGAAAGTGGACCCCCGTGAACGGTGACGGCGCCACGTTCGCCGTCACCGACAACAACCTCTACCGCCTGACTCCCGACCGCGGGGCCGTCGAGGAGTACGACGCGAAGAAGAAGAGGTGGGACCGCATCAGCGGACCCGCCGAGAACATCTTCGCCGCCAACACCCTGTACAAGGTCATGCGCGGCACGGGCGACCTCCACAAGTACAACGGCAGCCCCGACGGCTGGGACCGGATCGGCGGCCCGGCGGCCGGCTTCACCGCCAGCGGCCACTACCTCTACCGGCTCGCCGCCGACCAACGCTCCGTCCAGAGGTACAACGGCAACGGTGCGAACGACGTGTGGCGCGAGCTCGGCTCCCCCGCGGTTCCGGCCGCGTACACGGAGAAGACCACCCGCCTGACCGCCCTCACCCAGCTCGGCCCGGAAGCCACCGCCGACTGGCTCCGTACCGCCGACGCCCACCGCAAGGGCGCGCCGGACCCGTACGAGTTCCGATGGACGAACAACCAATGCAACTTCCCCGCCAGGAACCGTGTCGCCGGCTACGACTTCACCACCGCCTGCGTCCGGCACGACTTCGGCTACCGCAACTACCGCGACCTGCACGGCGAGAAGGACTTCCGCTCCAACCCGAACGGCAAGGCGCGCATCGACGAGATCTTCCTCCAGGACATGAACCACGTCTGCGGGCAGCAGGCGCGCCAACACAATCCCGTCACCATCGCCACCTGCATGGCGACCGCCAAGACCTTCTACGAGGGCGTCAAGTACGGGGAGCCGGCCATCGCCGCGATCACCGGCGACCACGTCCCCGGCGCCAAGGAATGGATCAAGGGCTTCATGAGCTGGCCCGGCACGGGCCGATGACCTGATCCAAGCCCGGCAGAGCGCACCCGCTCTGCCGGGCTCCCTGTCTGCCCTCCGCCCTCCCCAAGCACCGCCTCCGGCCACCGGCGGCAGCTGGGGCTTCGCGAAGGACCCGGTACACCGTGGTGGTGGACCTCGACGGTGTCACCGACCTGCGGCAGCACCGCACCGATCTACCGGCCAACGGGTAGCCGCCCGGGGCGCGCATCGCGTCGCAAGCTCGCTCCGGCGGCCGCCCGGGCCCCAGCCCCCTGGCACCGGAGGGTGAGACGCCTCGCCCTGTCCGTCCTGGATGGTGTCACCGCACGGTGCAGAGGCTTCGGCCCGTGCTTGCCGAGGCTCCGGCACTGCCGTTGCCGAAGCCGGCCTCGGCCGGGCCGGGCGCAGTAGTCCGTGTCGAAGGGTGCCCGGTGGGCACCGCTTGCGCGGTCGTCTTCCGTCCCCCGCCGGCGCGGCGTCGGGCGGTCAGTTCGTGCTGCGGAAGCGGGCGGCGTAGGCGGAGGGGGTCGTGCCCAGGTGGCGGGCGAAGGCGCGGCGGAGCGACTCGTCGGTGCCGAGGCCGCTGCGGCGGGCGGCGGAGGTGACGGGTTCGCCCTGTTCGAGGAGGATGCGGGCGGCCTCCAGGCGCAGTGTTTCCAGGTGGGCGCCCGGGGTGACGCCCGTGTGGGCCTTGAAGAGGCGCGACAGGTGACGGGGGCTCAGGCCGGCGCGGCGGGCGAGTGCCGGGAGGCCGTGGTCGGCCGCCGGGTCGGCGGCCATCGCGTCGAGCAGGGGGCGCAGTACGGGGTCCCGGGTGGGCGTCGTGCGGGAGGCTGCGGAGAACTGCGACTGTCCGCCCGGACGCTGGAGGAAGACGACGAGGTCGCGGGCGACCCTGCGGGCGGTGTCGGGGCCGTGGTCCTGTTCCACCATGGCGAGGCAGACGTCGATCCCGGCGGTGACTCCGGCGGAGGTCAGTACGCGGCCGTCGCGCACGTAGATGGCGTCGGGGGTGACGGTGGTGCGCGGGTAGGAGCGGGCGAGTTCCGCGGCGTGTTCCCAGTGGGTGGTGGCCCGGCGGCCGTCGAGGAGGCCGGCCGCGGCCAGGGCGAACGCCCCGGTGCAGACGGCGGCGACCCGCTGGGCGCGCGCGGCGAGCGCGCCGACGTCACGTACGAGGGAGGGGTGGCGGACCAGCGTGGAGAGGTCGGCGGGGCCGGGGACGACCAGGGTGTCGGTCGTGGTGACGGCCCCGGCGGACAGGTCGGCGTCGATCCGGAGTCCGGTGGAGGTGCGCACGGGGCCGCCGTCGGGTGTGCACACCCGGACGGTGTAGTGGCCGGCGGTGGTGAAGACCTCCAGCGGGGCGGCCACGTCCAGCAGTCGGGCGCCGTCGAAGGCGAGGACGGTGATCGTGTGTCGCTGGGGTGGCATGCGGTCACGGTAGCGGCCGGATCGGCGTGTCCGTATCCGTGGGGTACCTGTCTTCCGGGACGTGGTGGCGGGGGCGGAGCTCGGCGGATGCTTACGGCATACGGAGCACGGAGCACGGAGCACGGTTCGGGAAAGCGGGGAGTGCCATGGGTGGCGAGGACGTACGGGAGCACGCGCCGGGCGGGGTGGCGGTGCCGGACAGCCGGTTGGCCGTCGAGGCGACCGAGCTGGTCCGGGACACCGCGAGCGAGTTGATCTACCATCACTCGCGCCGGGTGTACTGGTTCGGAAGCCTGCGCGGGGTGCGGCGCGGGCTGGGTTTCGATGCCGAACTGCTCTACGTGGCCGCGATGTTCCACGATCTGGGGCTCGGGGAGCCGTTCCGGGACAGTGGGCGCCGGTTCGAGGTGGACGGGGCCGATGAGGCGCGCCGGTTCCTGGCGGAGCGAGGGGTGCCGCAGGAGGGGATCCGGAGGGTGTGGACGGCCATCGCCCTGCACACCACGCCGGGGATCCCGGAGTTCATGGAACCGGAGGTCGCGCTGGTGACCGCCGGGGTGGAGTACGACGTGCTGGGGCTGGGCTTCGACGAGGTGGACGCGAAGACCCGCCGGGCGGTGACGGCGCTGCATCCCCGGCCCGGGTTCAAGGAGCGGATCCTGACCTCGTTCGCGGAGGGCGTCGCGCCGAAGCCGCAGACCGCGTTCGGGAACGTCAAGTCCGACGTGCTGCGGCACTTCGTCCCGGGGTTCGAGCCCACGGACTTCGTGGAGGCGGTCCGCGCCTCCCAATGGGAGGAGTGAGCGGGGGACGGACGGCGCGGCGGGGCGGGTGCGTGCGGAAGCCCGGGGTCCGGGGCCCGGGTTAGGGCCCCGTCTCCCGGGCTGCGTCTCCCGGGCTCCGTCTCCCCGGAACGGTGCGGACCGCCGCGTGCGCGGTCGCGTCGTCGGGGTCAGGCGTCGCGCCGGCGGAGCACGGTGTGGCCGGCGGTGGCCGCCGCGAGGGCCCACAGGAGCAGGACCAGCAGTGCCGTACCGGTTCCGTACGGCTCGGTGTCCTGGGTCATCAGGACGGTACCGGCGACGGTCGGCATGTACTCACCGGCCGTCGCCAGCCACTTGGCGCCGATGACGGTCATCAGCTGCGGCAGGGCCAGCACGATCATGATGAGGGTGGTGATGGTGCCCGCCGCGCTGCGCAGGACGGCGCCGATCCCGACGGACATCACGGCGAGCGCGCCGAGGTAGACGGACGCCCCCAGGGCCGTCGCGAACAGGTCGCCGGCGGTGTAGGCGCCGTACTCGCCCATGAAGGCGGCGGTCGTCAGGGAGGCCGGCACGCTGAACACGAACCCGGCGACCGCCGCGACCCCCGCGACCACGCCCGTCTTGGACAGCAGCATCCGGCCCCGCGAGGGCACGCTCTGGAGCGTGGTGCGGATGGAACCGCCGGAGTACTCGCTCGTCAGCGCGAGCGTGGCGAAGACGATCACGGCGAGTTGGGAGATCAGGAAGGCCTGGGCAGCAGCGTGGGGGGCCGGGGAAGCCACGTCCACGCCCTTCGCGGCGCTGGCCGAGGCCGACATCCCGACGATCGTGGCGAATCCGACGGTCAGGAGGAGGCCGATGGCGAGGTTCCACCAGGTGGCCCGGACGCTGAAGAGCTTGGTCCACTCGAAGGCGAGGGCCCCGCGCAGGCCGCCGCCACTCCTCCTCGGTGCCGCGTGTTCGGCGAGCGCCTCTGCCGCCGCCGTCGTCGTTGTCGTCGTCGTTGTCGTTGTCGTCGTCATGGGAATCACGCTTTCCGGTGGGTGGGGGCGGAGAGGGCCGGAGCCGGGGTGGTGTACTCGACGGTCGCCGCGGTGAGTTCCATGTAGGCCTGTTCGAGGCTGGCCTTGCGCAGGCTCAGCTCGTGCACGGGCACCCGGTTCCGGAAGGCGACGTCGCCGATCCGCTCCAGGCTGCCGCCGACGACGATCAGCTCGTCGGAGCGCGGTCCGTCGCCCTGCTCGACGCTCATCGAGAGGCGGGCCAGCTCCCGCCGCAGGACGTCCGGCTGCGGGGTGCGCACCTTCACCGCGTTGAGGGAACTGCCCGCGATGACCTCTTCGATGGGGGCGTCCGCAATGAGCGTGCCCCGGCCGATGACCACGAGGTGGTCGGCGGTCTCCTGCATCTCGCTCATCAGGTGGCTGGAGACGAGGACCGTACGGCCCTCCGCGGCCAGCCCGCGCATCAACTCCCGTACCCAGCGCACCCCGTCGGGGTCCAGGCCGTTGACCGGCTCGTCGAACAGCAACACCTCGGGGTCACCCAGGAGCGCCGCAGCGATGCCGAGCCGTTGGCCCATGCCGAGCGAGAAGGAGCCGATCCGCTTCCTGGCGACCTCGGTGAGCCCGACGGTCTCCAGTACCCGGCCGACCCGCGAGGCGGGGATGCCGTTGCTGCGGGCCATGCCGAGGAGGTGGTGGTGGGCGGTGCGCCCCGGGTGACCGGCACGGGCGTCGAGCAGGGCGCCGACCTCGCGCAGGGGGTGGGTCAGCTCACCGTACGGCTTGCCCTTGATGAGCGCCCGGCCCGTCGTCGGCGCGTCCAGGCCGACGATCATCCGCATGGTGGTCGACTTGCCGGCGCCGTTGGGGCCGAGGAACCCGGTCACCTTGCCGGGGTTGATCTCGAAGGAAAGGTCGGACACCGCGGTCCTGTCGCCGTACCGCTTGGTGAGTCCGTTCAAAGTGATCATGGCCTGCCGGCTCCTTCCGAGGGCTTGCCCGAAGGCTAGGAACCGCGTGGACGCGCCCACATCCGTCGATCGGCAACGCCCCACACGACTTTCGTCAGGTCCTGGAACCCCCGGTTCTTCTGTAGCTTGCGGGAATGCAGCCATGGGGGGCCGTTGGACGGCGTACGAAGCGGTGGGGCGAGCGGTGGGGCGGACGGTGGGGCGAGCGGGTGTCCGGGAGCCCGGGGGCCCGCCCGTTCGGGGAACGCGGCACCCTGGGGCTGCTCGGCGTCCTGCTGGCGCCCGGGGTCGGGGAGGCCGGCCGGCTCGCGTCCGCGCCCGCCCCCTGCCTGGCGGCCCTGCTGGTGATCGTCGCGGCGGTCGCGGTCGAACGTACCGTCCCGTTGCTGTCGTTGCTGCTCGCGGCCTCGCTGTCCCTGCTCTACCCCTGGCTGGGCAGCAGCGTGTGGACCGCCTTCGCGGCCCTGGTGCTGAGCTTCCTCGCGGGCACCCGGCAGGGCCCCTCCGCACCCGCGCGGGCGCATCTCGTGTTCGCCGGGGTGGCTCTGTGCGGGCTGCCCCTGACGGCCGGGTTCGCACAGCCGAAGGACTGGCTCAGCGTGCTGGTCGTCGGCTTCGCGACCGCCGTGCTGCCGTGGTGGGTCGGCTACTGGTGGAGCCGGCGCGCAGCGCTCATGCACGCCGGATGGGAGCGCGCCGAACGCCTGGAGTGGAGGCAGCGCCAGGTCGCCGAGCAGGCGCGGCTGAAGGAACGCTCGCGGATCGCCGAGGACATCCACGACTCCCTCGGCCACGAACTGAGCGTGATGGCCCTGCTGTCCGGGGCCCTCGAACTGGCCCGAGGGATGCCCGAGGAGCACCGGGCGACGGTGGCGCAGCTGCGCGAGCGGTGCACGCGGGCCTCCGAGCAGCTGCACGAGGTGATCGGGCTGCTCCGCGACGAGGGCGGCGGCTCGTCCCCGCTCACCCCGTCCGACGAGTCGATCGTCGATCTCGTACGCCGCTTCGAACGCTCCGCCACGGGCGCCGTGCGGTACGTGGAGGAGGGCGGGGACCTGCCGCCGCTCGGCCTGCTCGCCGATCGGGCTGCCTACCGGGTCGTGCAGGAGGCGCTCACCAACGCGACGAAGCACGCGCCGGGTTCGGCCGTCACCGTACGGGTCACCCACCGGGCGCGCGAGACCGTGGTGTGGGTCTTCGACAAGCCGGCGGGCGGGGCGGACGCCGCGGACGCGCCGGTCGCCGTCGGCAGCGGGTCCGGGTTGATCGGGCTGGACGAACGGGTCCGGCTGGCGGGGGGCTCGCTGCGGGCCGGTCCCGCGTCGGGCGGGTTCGAGGTCCTGGCGCGGCTGCCCCGAGGCCGAGGGGACGGGGCGGACACGGTTGCTCCGTATCCGTACCCGTATCCGGATGCGGATCCCTACCCGCTCCCCGGTACCGGTACCGACGCCGACGCCGGCTCGCGCCCCGAGGGGGAGGCGCTGCCGGGTCCCGGTCACGTACGGGCGGCCCTCGTCCGGGCGCGGGCCGCCCTCAGGCGTGAGGTGGGGCGGGCCGCGCGGATCCCCGTGTTCGTCGGCGCGGGGCTCGCCACCCTCCTGGTGGGCTTCTACGTCTTCACCTCCGCGCTCACCTCGCTCGATCCCGAGGACTACGCGAGGATCCAGCCGGGCCGGCAGCGCACGGAACTCGCGACGCTCCTGCCGGAACGCTCGATCAGCAAGCCGCCCCCGATCCTCTCCGAACCTCCGGTACCGCCGGGGGCCGCCTGCGAGTACTACCGGACCGGGGGAAGCCTCCTGCGGATCAGCGACCGCATGTACCGTCTGTGCTTCAAGGACGATCTTCTGGTGGCCAAGGACATGTTGTGACAACGGGATTCGAGGAACGGACGACGGTGCGCGTACTGCTCGCCGACGACGAGATGATCATCCGGGTGGGGGTCCGCGCCATCCTGACCACCGACCCGGACATCGAGGTGGTGGCCGAGGCCTCCGACGGACGCCAGGCAGTCGAACTGGCCCGGATGCACCGGCCCGACGTCGCCCTCCTCGACATCCGGATGCCCGAGATGGACGGCCTGACGGCCGCCGGGGAACTGCGCGGTACCAATCCGGAGACGGGGGTGATCATGCTGACCACCTTCGGGGAGGACAAGTACATCGAGCGGGCCCTCGACCAGGGCGTGGCCGGGTTCCTCCTGAAGGCCTCGGACCCCAGGGAGCTGATCTCCGGAGTCCGAGCCGTGGCGGACGGCGGCTCGTGCCTGTCCCCGCTGGTCGCCCGCCGGCTGATGACCGACCTGCGCCGCGCGCCCGCGCAGCGCGGCGGCGAGGCGGAGGGCCTCACCGGCCTGCTGACGCAACGCGAGCGGGAGGTCCTCGGGATGCTCGGGGCCGGCCTGTCGAACGCGCAGATCGCCGAGCGGCTCCACCTGGTGGAGGGCACCATCAAGACGTACGTGAGCGCGATCCTGACCCGGTTGGGCGTACGCAACCGGGTGCAGGCGGCGATCATCGCCTACAGGGCGGGCCTCGTGGAGAACGACCCTCCGGGCCCGGGGAGTTCCTAGCCACCCGGGTGGCCGGTGCGGCCCTCTCTCCGCCCCGGCCGCCCTTCGTCACCGCAGGAAATCCGCCGCCCGGCCGTAAACATCAAGATCTGCGGCTGGAGTGCCAGAGGTCGGGCAGAATGACGTCGACTTCAGGCGCTTCACCATTATCCAAGTGGAACATGTACACCCTGAGGTCGCGCTCCAAATCGCCGTCAATATATTCGAGATAGTCGCGCAATCCAGACACCAGATCGTGATCTGTTGGATTTTTTCGATGCGCCAAGCCGCAAGACGCGGAATGAATCCATTCCCGCACGCGTTCTCGACTTCTCCACCAATCCCGAACTCCCGCCACCGTCCAATATTGATCGCCATCGGAGGCGTAGGCGCCATACGGATCATTTAATGCGGCAAACAGAACCTTGTGAACCTCAAGAGGATTTCTGGGCTGCCGGAAGACGAACTCGTCCATCTCGTCCCCGTAGAGAATGTTCAAGGGGGCGATCTCCCTCCCCATCATGCAGGTGTCGGTCTCGGCCCCGTAGAACGGTCCCGGCACGTTCCTCCAATCGCGATTCTCCCACGACCCGAAAAGATAGGACTCCGGGCTGGGCAGCTCGAAAACGCCACTCCCGTACTCGACGGAGACACCGGAAGAAGATCTGATATGAGGCGTCGGATCCCAGTACATTTCGGTCACAATTCCTTCAGTCCAACCACTCGGCGTCAATAAGCGTTAAGGTCGCCCAGTCGGGCGCGATGGCATTCCACCCGAGGCACGTGCCGGTGGGTCGAGATTACTTGGACCCAGCTGGGGCGTCGACAGTGATGTCGTCCACTGCCATGCACTCGGCGAACGCCACAGCCTGCCTAAGGGAAGGTCACCAACGAGGTGACCGCGTCCGCTTCTTGGCGGTCTTCCGCTTCGCCGCCCAGGCGACCGCAACGGCGGCAGGGGTGGTCGAGCCGACAACCACCGTCGCCGCACCAACGACCGCGAGCTGCGCAACGCCGGCGGCTCTGGCACGACCGACGGTCTTCGGCCGTCCGACTCGGACGGCTACGTTCGTGCGCACCGGGCCTGTGTGGCCATCAACTGCCGGCCCGACAAGTACTGGGCCTGGCCGTACCCCTGACCGGCGGCACGCCCGGGTGATTGACTCTGGCAAGGGCGGCACTCTCCGCGTGCCGCCCCCGTGCCGTACCCGCCGTGTCAGACACCGTCCGGGCGTGTCCCCGCCCGGGCCGAGAGTAGGGGTGCCGTGATCGAGTCGGTGCTGAGTATCCGTGAGCTCGACTGCGAGGTAGCGGGCAGGGCGTTGTTCGACTCCCTGGAGCTGGAGTTGGCCTCCGGTACCTCGCTGGCGATCACCGGGCCCAGCGGCTCCGGGAAGAGCACCCTGCTCTCCTGCGTCATGGGCCTTGTTCGCCCGGCCGGCGGGACGGTCCACGTCGCCGGGACCGACATCACGCGATTACGCGGCGCCGCGCTCGCGCGCCACCGCAGCGCCCGCATCGGCATGGTCTTCCAGTTCGGGGAGCTGCTGCCGGAACTCTCCCCTCTCGACAACGTCGCGCTGGCCGCGCTTCTTGCCGGCACCGACCGGCACACCGCCTACGCCAGGGCGCGGGAGCTGCTCTCCGAGCTCGGAGTTCCGACGGCGGCCTCCAGCGAGGACCTCTCGGGGGGCGAGCGCCAGCGGACCGCGGTGGCGCGCGCACTGGTCAACGCGCCGGCTCTCCTCCTCGCCGACGAGCCGACCGGCGCCCTGGACGCCGCCACCCGCGAGAAGGTGTCCGACATCCTGTTCGCCATGCCCGCCCGGTACCGGTGCGGGCTCCTGGTCGTCACCCACGATCCGGCGGTGGCGGAACGCGCTGACCGTGTCCTGGCGTTGGCCGACGGTGTCCTCGTTCCCGCCGGCCGCGACGCGGCGGCCGGCCGATGAGCACGCCGGGGTTGCGACGCCGGCTGCTCCGCATCGGCCGGCAGGCCGGGAAGCAGGCCGAAGCCGGCCGTATCCGCTTCGTCGCGTTGCTGACCGCGACGGTGATGACGGCCCTGGCGCTGTCCTCCCTCATCGCGACGCACGCCACCTACGAAGGGCAGGCCGCCCGCGGACTCGACCGCACCCCCGTCCTCCATGAGGATGCCGGGGAACGGCCCGCCCGCGCCCTTTGGGCAGTGGCCAACGATTCCATCAGCGGCAGCGGTCCGTTCGCCGTCCAGTTCATCCTGCCCCTGACCGAGGACGCACCGCTGCCTCCCGGCGTGCGGAGATGGCCGGGGCCGGGCGAAGCGATCCTCTCCCCCGCCCTGCGCGCACGTGCCGGGACCGAGGACATCGGCCGGCGCTACGGCCGCGACGCGGGCGCGATCTCGCCCGATGCCCTGCAGTCACCCGACGAGCTCCTCGCCTACGTCCGGCCCGCGACGGCCCCCGCGCCCCGGGCGATGCAGCCCATCGTGGGCTACGGCCCGCAGGCAGGGCCCGCGTACCGCTTCATCGGGCAGAGCGAGTACGCCAAGCCCGAGTGGACCTTCCAGATCATGCCGCTGCTCCTCCTGCTGTTGCCCGCGACGGTCCTGCTGATGGTGGCGGCGCGGTCCGGGGCGCATCACCGGGACAGGCGCGCCGCGCTGGTGGAGGTCCTCGGGGGCACGCCCGGGCACCGCGCGCTCATCGTGACGGGAGAGGCCCTGACCGCCGTCACGACCGGAGCGGCCCTGGCGCTCGCGGCCGTCGCCACCGGCTGCGTGACGGACGTTCCGCTCCCGCTGACCGGGCACGTCGTCGCGGCCGCGGACCTGGCCCGGTGGTGGTGGGCCCTGGCCCTCACCGTCATCGCCGCGGCCGTCGTCGTCCTGATCGCGGTGACCGCCACGGACCGATTGAGCGGCGGACGCCACCGGGAGGGGAACCGACCGCGCGCCGCCGGGCGTTCGCCGGTCCGCTGGGCCCTGTCGTGCCCGGTCATGCTGCTGATCGCGGTCCGTGGCCCGGAGCTCTTCGAGCCCGGAACCACCGCCTACGTCATGACCAACTGGATCGGAGTCGCCGCCACCCTGGCCACCCTGCCGGCCGCGGTCGCCGTGGTCACCTCGGCCCTCGGGCGAGGCGTCGGCGGCCTCGGGCGGCGATGGGGCCGGCCCGGGCTCCTGGTGGCGGGCCACCGTGCCGCGGCCCACCCCGCGCCGATCGCACGGATGACCGCCGGGGTCGTGGTGGCCGTGGGTCTGCTGCTGCAGGTCGTGGCCTGGCAGGGCCAACTCGGCGACGCGGCCCGCGCCGCGCGCGCCACCGTGGACCGCGTCGGGAACAGCGCTCTCGTCATCCGCCCGAGGGGAGCCACCGCGGAGCAGCTCACCGCCTACGCCGCCGGCCTGCCCCCGGACGTCCACATGGTTTCGCTGACCACGTCCCCACAGGACGATCGGCTCACGGTGCACGGCCGGTGCCCGGCACTGCGGGTCTTGGGGCTCGGCTGCCCCTCGCCTTCCGGAACGCCGGCCGACGCGCCTGCCGACCCCCGGATGCGCGAACTCCTGGGCTGGTACGGCGAACGCACCGGCGGCTTCACCGTCCACCAGGCGGACCCTTGGGGACAGGACGTCGCCCAGGGCGGCATGACCCAGACCGTCCTGGTCTCGGGTTCCGGCTCCGATCTCTCCGTACCGGACGCCAAGAAGTCCGCCTATCGGGCCTTCCCCCTCGGCGCGGACGTCGACTCCATCGGCGGCGAATGGCTCACCGCCGCCGAAGTCAACCGCGTCCAAGGCCGCTGGATCACCCTCTTCGGTCTCCTCGGCATCTGCGTCCTCGCCTCGGCGGCCGCGTTCGGCTCGCTCGCGGAGTTCCTGCGCAACGGCCGAGCGCTCGCACCGCTGACCGGCCTGGCCGGCAACCGGCGCATCCACTGGGCGACCGCGGCTGTGAGCGTCCTCGCGCCACTCTGCCTCGCCGGGATCGCCGGCTGCGTCATCGGCGCGTGGCTCGCCTTCCCCAAGACCGCGAGCGGCGCCTCGTACATCACCGACGGCCTCCTCGTCGGCTGCGCCGCGGTGGTGGCCCTGGTGGGCGTCGTCGCGTGGATCTGGGGAGCGACGGTCTCGGTGCGGCAAGCGACGCTCTGGCGTCCCCGAGGGGAATAGACCGTTCCCCTCATCAGCGCCGGACCCAGAGGCGCAAAGCCCGAACACCCCGATCTCACCCGGCGGTGGCCCACTGGCCGCGTACGGCTCGGTCGCCTTCGGCCGGCTCAGCCTGATACAGGCTGTTGAGGTCTCGCAGCACCTGGCGCTGGGCACCATCAGGACGGCTTCGCACGGCACGGCCTCCCCGGCGTCGGCAGCGGCGCCGGCGGCAAACTCGACCTGAACGACGTCGTCGATGTCCGGGGCATAGTCGGTGCTCGGCCCGGTCCGACGCCTAGCCTGAGCCGAGGCTCTCATCGGCCCGCGACGTAACAAACCAAGGAGGCCACGGAATGGCGGTAGAGATGCTCCCGCACCGAGCCGGGCGCGAAGTCGACTTCGAACCCCTGCTGGACGAGCTCCTTGCGATCTTCTGCCCGGATTGGGAGTTGCCGCCGATCATGGAAGGCGAGCACCAGCACCACCGCAACGAGGTGAAGCGATACCAGCTCGGTGAGGCCGCAGCCCAGGACTTCGCGGCGACACGGCAGCACGCCGACCTCCTCTTGCATGCGGCCGTGCACGATCAATGCCGAAGCGGAATACGGCAACTCATCCATCCCCTGGTGGCAGCTTGCGGCCACCGCCAGGTCCAGGCAGCGATCATCGACTACATGCGGACCGGCTCCGACCCCGAAAGGATCGGTGCCAGCATGGCCTGGTACTTCTCTAACCCGGGGCTCCGGTACGCCTCCATGGAGGAACTTCGCCGGGGAGTGCCGACAGAGGAGAACAAAGCGGCAGTAGAGGCGCTGGCCGACCTCCGCAGCGACTACCGATCGGCTTGCCTCTCCGCGTTCCTGGTCTGCGAAGACCCACAGACGCGCCAGGACCTCTCGCTGGACCTCAGTCTCGATCCGGCGGACTACCCCACCGGACTCCGGGACAGCCATGAGAAGGCCAGGCTCATCATCGAGGCAGACCTTGAACGGTATCGCCGGCTCCTGGAACGCTGCACGCACAGGCCGCCGTCGGCATCGGACTGACAAGATCAATCGGCGCACCACTTGATCAGTCACACCAGCACGGTTCCAGAAGCCCACCGTTGCGGTGCTACGAATCGAACTCGATGTGGTGTCGACGTCTGTGCGCTCCATCAGGCCGCCGACGCGGCAGCTGCGGTCCTTGAAGAGACCTCCTGCAGAGCTTCTGCGGCGATGCCCGAAGATGCTGCACGGCCGGGCCTCTCCTGGCGCCTCACCGTCGACGGCGACGGCGCACGCGTCACCCGCATACCCGCGCCCACCGCCGCGACCGGCGAGGCCCCGGACGCGACCGGCGCCTCCGTCCACGGCATGGCCAGTCCGGCTCGCTGCGATCCTGCCCTGGGCAGTGGTGGTGCGGGCAGAGGGAGGCAGCCGGAAGGGCGGATCGGCGGGCGCAGTGGCCGTCCCGGTTGGCGTCGGTTTCATCGTTGACGGTTCAACGACGAAATGGAGCCGGCGAAGCCGACGCGATACTGCTGTGACCGGCTCATTCGTCGTACCGAAACGGCTCCGGCGTTTCAGGTATTCACGCGAGAACCGAGCCGTTGTGGTGGTCGAATGGGGTGTGGCGTCTGGGATGTGCCAGGTCCCGGCAGTGGGTTCAGGGAGGTGGCCGGGTTGGCCACCACCGACGGGCCGATGGTCCGGCCGCTGGGCCACCTTCGCAGCCGTCGCGCATTCGGTTGACGCGTGGTCCGGGCTACCCAGAGGCTTTGGTCGAGAAGAGCGCAATACACCTGGTGGGCACCTACTTGGCCGTCAGGGTGGGGTCGATCCACACGGCGAATCCAGGGTCGTACGGGTAGCAAGGCCAAGTTTGCAGCGTGATCCGGAAGGCGTTGCTGACGTCCAAGGTGACCGTCCCCGGAGTGTTGCCCGCGTCTTTGGTCGCATGCAGCCGTTCTGCGCCGTCTACCCAGATCGTGAACTGCTCGGGCACCTTGTCCCAGTCGTCGGTCACACCATATGTGGCGGTGAAGGTTGCGTACTTCCGGTCCAACTGCCAAGTCGTGTGAGAGCAGGACGAGTACATCGTCAAGGGGTAGCTCTTGAGGTTGACTGTCTGAGGTCCGATGTCCAAGGACTTCTCCCGCTCCTTGATGGGAGTGAGGCTGGTCAAGGAGACCGTCGAGCCGGGGCTCGGTAGCGCGGGCGCCGGCGGAGTCGTGGCCGGACCGGGCGACGTCGGCGCAGGCGTCGGAGTTGGCGGAGAGGTCGGCGTTGGCGGAGGGATCGGCGTTGGCGACTTCGCGGGGTGCGCGGTGGTCGGAGTTTCGGCGACCGGCGGCGCGGCGGGTGCCGGCGCTGATGCCGTACGGCCTCCGGAGAGAAAGCTGAACAGTGCGATCACCACCCCGATCACGGCGGCCAGGGCCGAGACCGCCCCGGCTATCTCGGCGACGCTGTGCCGCCTGCGAGGGAGCGGGAGGGCTGGTGGGCCTGGTGGCGGGGGTGGGACGGTGGGCTCCTCCGGCGAAGGCACATCTGTCGACAACTCGGGCTCCATGGGCGTGAGTTCAGGTGATGATGGCCTGCATTAAACGATGCTTGTCCGCCCCGGCGAAAGGCCTTCTGGACCGTTCCGAACGTGTTGAGCCACACCGCCCCCACCGTTGGAGAGCCAAGCGCCGACCCCCTTCGCGGTCGGATACACGAAACGCACTCAGGACATCCGTAAAGACAGGCCGCCTCAGAACGGTCGCCGCGAGGCACGACACGTCCTTGGAGGTGGTTGTCCTTTCGAAGCCTGAGAACTGCGTTCTCGCTGGTCAGGCATAGGGTCGGCGGTCTCGTGACAGTAGTGTCGTCGACGCGGACGTGACCACCGCGGTGATGCGGCGCGCCGCCGAGCCGACGGCCGACTGTCCGGCTGCGCACCCATCACGAGCAGGGGGCAACGGCGGCTCACTCCGTCGGTCACGTTCACGTCCGCGTCGTGCGCCCCGCACTGTGCCGCCCGCCCACTGATCCGAGGCGGTCCAGGCCACCCTGAACCTCGCCGCCTCCAAGGACCACTACCACTCAGGACGCGCAGTATCTCGGCGGTCGGCTCCTTCGGCTCGACCCTGCGCGGGCCCGGTGACATTCCAGCGAAACCCGGTCATGAATCGCCGTCACACGACCGTACAAGCCCCTGATCGGGTGCCGCACCTCGGCAACCACTCGAACGTGTGAGTTCAAAACCGACCAGGCAAGCAGCTCTTGCCCTCTCCGGGAGAATCGCATTCGCGTGCGAGACATTCGCACGTTCGAGGCCGTTACGGCCGTCCGTTCGGGGCGTTCTTAGAGCACCAGTGCCAACCAGCCTCCCGGATGGAGGACATAGTGAACGCCGAACCCGCTCCCGCCCATCGGCCTTGTGAATTCGAACAGCGGCTGCCCACATCCGCCGCCCGACCCCCCAGGGCCCTCGTCGGTCCGCCCGTACCCTCTGCCACCGCCGATCAGCGCTCGCCACGCCGGTGAACGTCGCCGACGCCGCCCTGCCCCGTCCCACCGATCTGTGAGGCCACTCTTGCCACCCGCACGCTCGCACATCCACGAGCTCGTCACCGCCTACCTGGAACGGCATCCGGCCGAAGCGCCCGCGCTCGCGCCGTTGTTACGGATGCTGGACGAGGACGCCGAGCCCACAAGTCGCTCGACGACTCCGGGGCACATCACGTGCAGCGCGGTCGTCGTCGACCACGACCGCCGTGTCCTGCTCGTCCACCACAACCTCTTCGGGCTGATGCTCGCACCGGGCGGGCACGTCGAGGCAGGTGATCGCACGCTGTCGGCGACGGCGCTGCGCGAGGTCCACGAGGAGGCCGGCATCCCGCCAGGCGCCCTGTGTGCCACCGCCGCGTACGGTCTGCTGCCCATCGACATCGACGTCTTCGACGTCGACGCCAACCCCGCCAAAGGCGAAGGCGCCCACCGGCACTGGGACTTCCGCTTCGTCTTCCAGGCGGTGGACCGGGACGTCGAGGTCACGGTGCGGACGGAGGAGGTCTCCGCCGCCGAGTGGCGTCCCTTCGACGAGGTCGCGGCCCCGCAGTTGCGGGCGAAGCTCCGCGCCTCCGGGCTCGACGGCCGCATCGAGCCGGTCGACGCCTCGGCGTTGGTCCACGACGGGCACGGCCGCTACCTGATGCACCTGCGCGACGACCTTCCCGGGATCTGGGAGCCCGGGGCCTGGGCCCTGCTCGGCGGAGGCCGTGAGCCGGGCGACGCCTCGCTCGAGGAGACCGTCCGACGAGAACTGCGCGAGGAGGCCGGGCTCGAACCGGGCGTCGTCGAGCCGTACGCCGTCGAGCTCGCGACCGGTACCGACGGCCTGACCGTGCCGATCCAGGTGTTCACCGCCCGGTGGAACGGCGACCCCGCCGACCTGCCGCTCAGCGAGGGCGTGATGCTCGCCTGGTTCCACCCCGACACCATGGCCCGCCTGAGGCTCAGCCCCTCGACCCTGGACCTCGTACGCCGACACGCCCGGCACACGGCCCGCGGAACCGGCGGGCCAGACGGGCCGGACGGGCCGGACGGGCCGCAGGCGGGTAGTACGAGCGTCCCGCACATCGTCGGCGTCCACCTCTACCTGGAACGCGGCGGCCAGGTGCTGCTCGGGCTGCGGCACCCCGACTCCGCGTTCGCCGGCGGCACCCACCACTTCCTGGCCGGGCACTGCGAGCAGGAGTCCGCGGTGGCCTGCCTGGTCCGCGAGGCGCGGGAGGAGGCCGGTCTGCTCATCGACCCGGCCGACGTCGAGCTCGCGCACGTCGTGCACATGGTGGACGAGCCCGGGGACCAGCCCAGGATCGGGTTCGTCTTCCGCGCTCGGCAGTGGACGGGAACACCCGAGGTCCGGGAGCCGGACCGGTGCGTCTCCTGGGGCTGGTGGCCCTACGACGCCCTCCCCGAGCCGATCGTCCCCTACGCCCGCGCGGCGATCGAGGGCATCCGAGCCGGCCGCCCCTACACCGAGCTCGGCTGGACCTGACCGCCCGCGCTGGTGATCGACACCGGCGACCTCACCGCGGGCCGGACCCGCGAGGCCGTGCTCGCCCACCTCGCCCGCATCTGAAAGCCCGAAGGTCCGTCCCCCGACCACCTTGCTCCCCGGGCCTCGTCCGGCTGGGGGACCCGGCCCGGCGGCTGCCCGGCAGGCGGGCCGGTGGGAGGGGCTGTCAGGGGGGCGCTCCGGGTGGACTAGGCTGCCGGGATTTACCGTGCGAGCGAAGGACAGCCATGGCCCGCCCCTACCCTGCCGGAGCGAAGCGGTTCGTCTTCGGCGCCGGTGACGGCAGCAATCAGCAGGTTTCCGCGGCCGATGCGCAGGAGGCCTACGAGGCGTTCTCCCTGTTCTTCCGGAGCCGGGACGGTGACGCCGCCGTCAGCACCTTCACCATCGGTGACGAGGAGGCGGGGCAGCGTCTGGTCCTCATGCCCGGCCGGGGTGTCATCGCCCGGGTCGATGGGGCGGACCGCCCTCGGTCGGAGTACCTCCGGGTCGACCGCGCGAACCGATACCTGCCGAGCGCGATGCTGTTCTTCGAGAACGGCCACGCGGGCCTGGACCACTTCGGCCAGTGGTTCGGGGACCTCTCCGACCTCGACGCGCCCCCGGAGATCCGGGGCGCCGCCCGCGCCGCCGCGTTCACGACGGAGGCGGCGGCGCTCGAAGAGGTCGCCCGGATCTGGGCGGACTCGGGCATCGTCGACCCGAGCGACCGGTTCCACGTCTTCTTCGACTCGCAGGACCTCGACGACGACCGAGCCGAACGCGCCGAGCTGCTCGCGCTCATCGCGTTCCTCGGCATCGAACGGGTCGACGCTCCGGACGGCTCCCCCGGCGGTGAGGTCTGGGTGCGTACCGACGCACGCCTCGACGCCGCGTGTGCGCGGTGGGCGTGAAGGGGCCCCGCGCCGGCGGCGTCCGGCCCGTGCCGAGCCGTGCCGAGCCGACCCGAGCCGCTGCGTAGGGAGCCTGAACCCATGACCGTGAGAGACGTCGTGTTCACCCGCGGCAGCGCTTGGCTGCCGGTCGTGATCCGCGAGGACGGCGGGCTGAGGCTCATGCTCGGTGCCGGAGCCGACGCCAACCACGATCCCCGTACGTTCACCTTCCCCGTCGAGGAGGCCCATCTCGCGGTGATCCGGGACGACCTGCCCCGGCACCTGCTCCTGTGGAGCGCCGTCCTCCCGCTGTGCGACGACGCCGGAACCGGCGGCCCGCTCGACGAGGACGCCGCCGTCGCCCTCCTCGACCCGATCCTCCTCGCCCCGCCCGCGGACGTCGACGCGCTCTTCCGACGCGTCCGGTGGGACAGGAGCCGGCTCGTCGCCCACGGCGCCGACCTCGGCCTGCTCGCACGCGGACGGGTCTGCGCGGCGATGCGGTCAGCGACCGGGACGGCAAACGAGAAGCGGGCCCGGGAGCATCAGGCGGACCGACGGCGCGCCGAGCGCGGAACGGTCCTCGGCCCGCTGGATGCCGCGCTGCTGCGGTACACGGGCCGGTACGTGCACGGCGGCGCGGTCCCCCGCCGGCTGCCCGAGGCCGTCGACGCCGCGCTCCTGCCGGAGGTGATGCGGGTGATCGCCACCGCGGAGCGGGCGTGCGCGGGGATGCGGATCGGCCTCGATCCGCGTCGGGGCAACCGCGCCACGGACAAGCAGGAGTGGGACCGGGTGACGGCGGCGGTCGAGGCGGCCGTGCGTGGCGCGCACCCGGCGCTCGTCGACGACGCGGTGCGTACGGTGGGCTTCCTGATGTGCACGGAGACCGCGGCCCGCTCCAGGAACACGTCCGCGGAGGCCGACGACGCGGGGGCCGACGGCGCGGAGGCCGATGACGACCGGAAGACGGCCCTGTCGTTCACCGACGACAAGGGCGTCGAGAGGAAGTGGCTGCGGGGCGGCCCGCGCAGTGCTTCGGCGGAGTTCTGGCAGTTCGTCGGCGATCGGTCCGCCGCCGACAACGAGGTGTTCACCATCGAGGACGAGCAGCGGGGCGAGGGGATCCAGCTCCACTTCTACGCGGACTCCGTCGCCCGGATCACGACGACCCGCGCGGGGAGGAAGGGGCGGGATCCGGAGTACCGGGTCGAGTACGGCCTCGTCGACGGGCTCGGCGCGTACCGGAACCTGGTCCGCGCCTTCACCCGCGGCGGCTGCGCCGCACTCGACCCGTTCGGTCCCTGGATGTCGGACGTCGCCGAGTTCGAACGCGCCCGCCGAGCCCGGCGGGGAGCCCGCTGACGCCTTCGCATGCCGCCCTTCAGTACCGCACCGGTCAGGGACCGTCCGCGGCGTGGCTCCGCGACCGGTCGGCGGCCCGGGGCGGCCGCGGCGACGGCGTGGACCTGCTCATGCCCGCTGCCCGGAGGTGAAGAAGCCGGTCAGGACGGGGGCGAGGAGGTCCGGGGCGATGTTGTGGTCCTGGCCGGGGAAGACGTGCAGGGCGAAGTTGTCCGCCGGCGCGGCGAGTTCGCGGGCGCCGGTGAGCATGTGCGGTGCGCCCGCGTCCCCGCTGCCGACGAGGACGGGCACGGTCACGGACTGCCAGAGGTCGACGGGGAGCGGCTGCCCGGACATGGTGTCGCCCATGATCCGGCCGTCGTAGGGCAGGGTGCGCGCGGTGGCCTCCATGCCGGCCCAGAAGGGCGCCTGGCGCATTCCGGCGACGGCCTCGGCGGGCATGCCCACGGCCGCGGTCATGAAGTAGGCGACGGCGTCGCCGAATTCCCGCTGCTCCACGAGTGCGGTCAGGTGGGCGACGTAGTCGGCGGGCAGCGGCGGGCGGCTGTCATCGGTGATGAAGGGCGGCTCGTACACGGCGAGCCTGGAGACGGCACTGCCCCCGGCCACGGCCCGCAGCGCCAGCACGGCGCCCGAGGACATGCCGAAGGCCATCGCCTCGCCGCCCGCCCGTGCGATCAGGGCGTCCAGGTCTTCGATCTCGCGCCGCACGTCGTACGGCGCATTGTCCCCGCTGTCGCCGCGACCCCGGCGGTCGTACGTGATCACGGTGAAGTGCTCGGCCAGCAGGGCGGCGAGTCCGGCGGAGTCGCCGCGCGTCATGAAGGCGCCGCCGACGAGCACCACGGCGGGGCCCGAGCCCTGCTGTTCGTAGGCGATGGCGGTGCCGTCCGCGGAGAACACCTTGTTCATGAGAAGCCACTCCACATCGGGTCGGTGTGCGCAGGGTCGGGAAGCCTCCCCCGTACGGAACTAGACGGTACAGTACTCGTTTGAGTACTGGACAGTCCAGTACTTTCCGGGGTCCATGGGGGCGCCCTTTGGGGTTGTACCGACGGTCCCCGCGACGCCGTCTCAGCTGCCGGACGGGCCGCCCGCGTCGGTGAGGGCCAGGGACGCGATCGCACCGCCGTCCGGGGCGTTCGCGAAGGTGAGTTCGGCGCCCAGGACCTTCGCCTGCCCGAGCGCGATGGTCAGTCCGAGTCCGTGGCCGCGCCCCCGCTCGGGGGTTCCCGTACGGAAGCGCTGCGGGCCCTCCGTGAGCAGGGCGGCGGGATAGCCGGGCCCGTGGTCCCGTACGCGGATCCGGGCGCCCGTGGCGGTGGCCTCCACGGAGACCTCGACGGGGCCGGTTCCATGCCGGTGGGCGTTGGTGACGAGGTTGACCACGATCCGTTCCACCCGACGCGGATCGGTCTCCACGACGCTCCCGTCGATGCTCTCGCCGCACACCGTCACGGCCGTCGGCGTGCCCGTGCGACGGACGATGTCGGTGACGAGTTCGCCGAGCGGCACCGCGTCGGTCCGGGGCCGTTCGGCTCCGGCGTCGAGCCGGGAGATCTCCAGGAGGTCCTCGACCAACCCGTTCAGGGCCCGGGCGCGGTCCCTGACGAGTTCGGCCACCTCGTCGCCCTCCGGGAGGAGCCCGGCCGCCGTGGACAAGCCCATCAGCGGGGTGCGCAGTTCGTGCGCGACGTCGGCGGTGAAGCGGCGCTCGTCCTCCAGTTTCCGCTGGAGGGCCGCGGCCATCTCGTCCACGGCCGCCGACATCTCGGTGATCTCGTCGCGGGCCCGGCCGCCCGGACCGATGCGGGCGTCGAGGTCTCCGTCGGCGATGGCGCGGGCCGTGCGGGAGCCGCGGCGCAGTCTGCGGTTCATCGGTTCGGTGGCCAGGGCGGCGAGCGGTACGACGACCAGGAGGGCGGCGAGCACGGCCTTGACGATGCTGCGGTCCAGGAGTTGGAGGCCGCGCACCTCGGAGCTCATGTCCGTCCGGGCGACGAGCACCCGACCGCCCTCGACGGGCATGGCCGCCCAGGTCCAGTACCAGTTGGGGGGTTTGCGGTCGTCCCAGGTCGCGTACAGGGCGGCCGGGTCCTTGGCGGCGAGCGCCCGTGCGAGCGGCGGGTCGAGCCGCTCCGGTGTGAGGACCTCGACGCCGAGCGGGGCGCTGCCGGTGCGGGTGTACTCGCGCTCCGCGGCCGCCAGGCTCGCCGCGAGGCGTTCGTCGCCGGCGCGCTCGCCGCGTTCGGCCATCGCCCCGTGGACGAGGACGCCGATCACGGCGGCCACCGCGCAGCAGGCCGTCGCGGTCAGGGCGGCGATCTTCCAGCGCAGGGCGCGCGGGTTGAGCAGGGCCATGGGTGCGGGGGTCCCTCAGTCGCGGACGAGTTTGTAGCCGAAGCCCCGGACGGTCTCGATGCGTCCGGCTCCGATCTTCTTGCGCAGCCGCAGCACGCACAGGTCCACGACCCGGGTGTCGCCCTCCCAGCCGTAGTCCCACACGTCCCGCAGGAGGCGGCGGCGGTCGAGGACGATGCCGGGGGCCGCCGCGAACTCCAGGAGCAGCCGCAGCTCGGTGGGGGTCAGCGGAACGGGTCGTCCGCCCCGGTGCACCTCCAGTCCGAGGGTGTCCACGCAGAGGTCCCCGAAGACCAGCCGGCCGGGGTGCGCCGCGGCCTCCTCGGGGGCGGGCGCCCGGTGCGCCGGTTCGGCGGGCTTGAAGGTGGCGCGGCGCAGCAGGGTGCGGATGCGGGCGACGAGGACGGGCGTGTCGACGGGTTTGACGACGTAGTCGTCGGCGCCCGCCTCCAGTCCGGACACCACGTCGAGGGCGTCCCCGCGCGCGGACATCATCAGGACCGGTACCGGGCTCACCTCGCGGATGCGGCGGCACAGCCCGATGCCGTCGAGCTCGGGCAGCATCACGTCCAGGATCAGCAGGTCGTGCCCGCCGGCCCGGAAGGCCTCCAGGCCGTCGAGTCCGTTCGCGGCCACCGCGACCTGATAGCCGTACCGTTCCAGCGACAGTTGCACGGCGCGGCGGATGGTGGCGTCGTCCTCGACGACGAGGACGCTGACGGGGTCCGGGACCCGGGGTGCCGACACGCCACCTACCTGCTCGGATGCGGACATTTACGGAGTCCAGTCTAGGGAGTGGGCCCGCGGTGGGGTCACAGCCGGAGGGTGGCGGCGACGGGGAGGTGGTCGCTGCCGGTGGCGGGAAGGGTCCACGAGGAGGTCACGTCCATCCCCTTCACGAGGATCTGGTCGATGCGGACCACGGGGAACGACGCGGGCCAGGTGAAGCCGAAGCCGGCGCCCGCCGCGCGCTGCGCGGAGGTCAGCCCGGAGGTCACCGGTCGCAGGGCGGAGTCCTCGACGGTCCCGTTGAGGTCACCCATCACCACGACCCGGGCCAGCGGTTCGGCCCGTACGGCCTCGGCGAGCCTGCGGGCCGCGTCGTTGCGGCGGGCGGTGGTGAATCCGGCGTCGGGGGTCACGCGTACGGAGGCGAGGTGGGTGGCGAAGACCGCGACGGGGCCGCCCGGGGTCTCGACGGTGGCCCGTACGGCGCGCGTCCACGGCATGATCGGCACCGCTTCCACCCCGCTCAGCGGGTGCTTGCTCCACAGTCGGACGCCGAGGGTGTCGGAGCGGTACGGATAGGCGGCCGCGAGTTCGCGTTCGTAGACGGGCGTGGCCTTCGGGGACATCTCCTCCAGGGCCAGCACGTCCGCGCCCGACGCGGCGAGCGCCCGGGCGGTCCCGGCGGGATCGGGATTCGCCTCGTCGACGTTGTGGCTGACCACCGTGAGGTGCGCGCCGCCCGACGGTTCGGACCGCTTGTCGGCGAGGGTTCCGCCGAAGAGGCAGCCCCAGACGATCACGGGGGCGAGGGTGGCGGCGGCCGCGAGCCGGGAGCGGCGTACGGCCGCCGCCACGAGGAGGACGGGAACGCTCAGCCCGGCCCAGGGGAGGAAGGTCTGGAACAGGCTGCCGAGGTTGAGGACGGCGTTCGGGATCCAGGTGTGCAGGGCCATCGTCAGGGCCGCGCACACCGCGCCGGCGGCGATCAGCCGGCCCCGGCCCGAGCCCCCGTCGATGAACGTGAGTGCGCGGGAGCGGTCGTCGGCGAGGGACGGGAGCGGGCTCGGCGGTTCCTCTTCGGCGTTGGTCTCGGAGCGGTACGGGGTGCTGCTCTGCACGGCATTCGCCTTCCGATGTCGCGTACACCGGTGATCGGGTACCGGCACAGCATCGGAGGGGCGCGCTTCCGGGGCGTCAGGAGAGCCCTTCGAGGGCCCTCCGGTTGTGTTTCGACTGGGTATCGGTCGGTGGTCGGTACGGGGCCGCCGCGACCGGTCGGTCGCGGCGGCCCCGGGTGGTGGGTGCGGCCCCGGGTGGTGGGTGCGCGGGCGGGTCAGCGTCCCTGGAGGGACTTGACGTTGTCGCCGAAGGTCCAGCCCTTCGAGCCGTCCCAGTTGATCGACCAGGTCATGAGGCCCTTGAGCGAGCCGCCGAAGGCGTTCCACGCCTGACCGACCAGGCTCGGGGACATGTGGCCGCCGCCGGCCCCGGGCTGGGCGGGGAGGCCGGGGACCTGCTTGTCGTAGGGGACCTTGATGGTGGTGCCCTGGATGGTGAGGCCGTTGTTCAGGCAGGTGCTCTGCGCGGCGAAGCCCTGGACGGTGCCGGCCTGGTAGGAGTCGCCGGAGCAGCCGTACATGCTGCCGTTGTAGTACTGCATGTTGAGCCACCACAGCCGGCCGTCGTCGGCGTACTTCTTGATGATCGGCAGGTAGGAGCCCCAGATCGAACCGTAGGTGACGCTGCCTCCGGTGACGTAGGCGGTCTCGGGGGCCATCGTGAGGCCGAAGCCGGCGGGCATCCGGGCGAGGACTCCGTCGATGATCCGGATCAGGTTGGACTGGGAGGCGGAGAGGGTGTTGATGTTGCCGCTGCCGGTGAGGCCCGTCTCGATGTCGATGTCGATGCCGTCGAAGTTGTACTTCTTGAGGATCGGGACGACGGTCGCGACGAAGCGGTCCGCGACGGCGCTGGAGCTGAGGTCGATGCCGGCGGTGGCGCCTCCGATGGACATCAGGATCGTCGCTCCGGCCGCCTTGGCCCGACACATCTCGGCGGGGGTGGCGACCTTGACGCCGGCGTCCATGCCGTCCTCCCACAGGACGGTGCCGTCGGAGAGGATCACGGGGAAGGCGGCGTTGATCACGTTGTGGCCGTGGGCGGAGATCCGGCTGTCCGTGATGGGGATCCAGCCCATGCCGGGGTGGACGCCGTTCGCGGCTCCGTCCCAGTTCTCCCAGTAGCCCTGGAGGACCTTGCCGGACGGCTTGGGCTTCGTGGGGCAGGTCTCGGTGGGCGGGGTGGTGGGCGTGACCGTGGGGGTGGGGGTCGGCGTGGGCGTCGGGGTGGGCGTCGGGGTGGGGGTAGGCGTGGGCGTCGGGGTGGGCGTGCTGCCGCCGGGGCCGGAGAGGGACACGTCGTCCGCGAAGAAGGCGGGCTGTCCGTACCAGCCGTGCAGGTGGACGGTGACCGACGTGGTGCTCGGGCCGGTGGTGAAGCCGACGCTGAGCAGGCCGTACGAGGGGCTGTTCGGGGTCCAGGTGGAACCCGCGCCGCCGACACCGGTACCGGTGGCGCCCAGGTACACGTAGCTGCCCTGGACGTACGCGCCGAGCGTGTACGAGGAGTTGGGCTGCACGCTCACGGTCTGGGTGCACCGGGCGGTGTCGGAGCCGGTGGGGGTCGCCTTCAGCGCGGCGGAACCGGAGCGGACCGGGGCGGATACGGCGACGCCCGAACCGCCGGAGCAGGTCCAGCCGGAAAGCCCGTCCTCGAAACCGGAGTTGGTCAACAGCTCTGCGGTGACCGCCCCGGCCGAGCCGGTCCCGGAGACCGCGATACCGGCACTGACGAGGGCGGCGACGCCCACTCCGGCCAGCGAACGCACCAGGGCGGACGCTCCGCGTCGGGCGCGGGTGGGACGAGGACTGGTGTGGAGATCACCGCTGTGGCGTGGAACGTGCGAACGCCGACGGAACATGGAGTGCTCCCTTCCCGCTGGACGTCATGGACATGACCTACACGTGGGGGTGCGACGCCCGGCTCCGGGTGAGGTGGGGACAGGTGGGGCTGTGCCGGTCCGGATCGTATGGGGGCCGCAGGGGTCGGTCAATAGGTATGGACCAATGGGGAGCCGGCGGGAACGGAGGTCGTCGCCCGGTCAGGACAGGACCGCGGCCAGGGCCGCGGTGACGGCGGCGGCCAGGGTCAGGAACGCCGCGAAGGCGGCGGCGGCGCGCAGACAGGCGGCCGGGTAAGTGGCGCCGTCGAGGCGGGCGAGTTTCCCGGCCACCGCGGCCACGGCCAGGCCCCCGATCAGGACCAGGCAGATCGTGAACAGCACCACCGTCAGAACGGACATGTCGAACTCCTCGCAAGGAAGCGTCGGTTGATGGACCGACTCTCCCGAATCGGGTGTGCGACGGGGTTCAGCCGGGCAAAGTTGAACGTTGCCGAACAACGGCGTGCACACCGGCCGGGGGGAACCATGAGCACCGTGGATCAGGAACGGCACCCTGAAAACGAGGCCACTGGGGCCTTGTCCCGGTTGCAGGCGCAGCTCACCGACGCACTGGCTTCGAGTGACGAGACGGTGACCTTGCTGGCGCGCAGGGCCGGCGTGGGGCGTACGAGCGTGAGCAACGCCCTGCACAAGCCGTCCGTACCGAGTGCGCGGACCGTGGCCGCTTTGGCGCGGGCGTTGCGGCTCGACGGAAAAAGCCTGCTGGAGCTGCGGCGACAGGCGGTAGCGGTAGCGGAAGCGGAAGCGGCTCAGGATCGCGGGCCGGGTGCGCGGGGCGGGGCGGAGTCGGTCGTTCCGGGCTCTTCGGGCAGGGCGGCGACGGGGCTGCGGGGTCTGCTGGTCGGGGCGCCGCCGCTGGAGGCTTCGGCGTTCCAGCCCCGCGAGGGGCTGCGGGCACGCGTCGATGCCGCGCGCGCCGGGGGCTCGGTGGTGTTGACGCAGGCCAGGCCGGCGTCGGCCGGGGTGCTGTCGGGGATGGGCGGGGTCGGCAAGTCCCAGCTCGCCGCCCAGTACGCCCACCGGGCGGTGGCCGAGGCGACCGGGTTGGTGGTGTGGGTACCGGCCGGCGAGAGCGCGCAGATCATCGCCGTCTACGCGCAGGCCGCTTCGCGGGTCGGGGCGCCCGGCGCGAGCGGGGAGGATCCCGAGCAGGACGCGCGCGCGTTCCTGGAGTGGCTGGCCACCACCGACCGGTCCTGGCTCGTCGTACTGGACGACGTCGACGACCCGGGCGTCGTCGGCCCGTGGTGGCCGCCGGCCCGGCCCGGCACCGGCTGGACGCTGGCCACGACGCGCCTGCACGACCCGCGCCTGACCGGCGGCGGCCGTACCCGGATCGAGGTCGACGTCTACACCCCGCGGGAAGCCGTCGACTACCTCCGGGAACGGGTCGCCGGCGACGGTGGCGGCCACCTCCTGGACGGCCGGGAGGCCGAGGTCGCCCGCGCGCTCGGCCACCTCCCGCTCGCACTCGGCCACGCGGCCGCGTACCTCCTCGCCGAGGAACTCCACTGCGCCGCGTACCTGACCCGCCTGGCCGACCGGGCGCTGAGGCTGAACGACGTACTGCCGGAGTGGGCGGACACCGAGGGCTATCAGCGGCAGGTGGCCGCCGCCCTGCTCCTCTCCCTGGAGGCGGCCGAACAGGCCGGCCCCGAGGGCGTCATCACGCCCCTCGTCCGGCTGGTGGCGCTGCTCGACCCGGACGGCCAACCGGAATCCCTGTGGACCACCCCGTCCGTCACCGCGTTCCTCACCGAGGCCCGGGGAGGGGGCGACGGGCCGCCGACCACTGCGGACGAGGTGGTGCGCGGGCTACGGGTTCTCCGCCGGTACGCGCTGATCAGCACCGACCCGCACACCCCGCACCGGCAGATCCGGATGCACGCGCTCACCGGCCGTGCCGTGCGGGAAGCCACCCCCGCCGACCGGCACGCCGCTCTCGCCGTCACCGCCGCCGGCGCCCTGGTCGAGAGCTGGCCGCCGACCCATCTCCCTCGGGAGCTCGCACAAACCCTGCGGGCCAACGCCGCCACGTTGCGCCGGCACGCCGAGAAGCACCTCTGGCAGGGCGGCGGCATCCACGAGGTGATCTTCCTCAACGGGCACAGCCTCAGGGCCGGCGGCCTCCACCAGGACGCGTACGACCACTGGACGTCGGTCGCGGAAACGGCCGCGCGCTCACTCGGGCCGGACCACCCCGGCGCCATGAGCGCCCGCGCCAACCTCGCCACCACCTGCAACGAACTCGGACGCCACCACGACGCCCTCACCCTCCAGAAAGACGTCCACACCGACTGCGAAAGCCTCTACGGGGCCGACCACTCCGACACCCTCCTCGCCCGCACCAACCTGGCCGTCACCTACCACCGGCTGGGGCGCCATCGCGAAGCGCTCACCCTCCAGGAGGCCGTCCTCACCGACTGCGAACGCCTCCTGGAACCCGACGACACCACCACCCTCCACGCGCGCGCGAACCTCGCCGACACGTACCGCAACCTCGGGCGCCACCACGACGCCCTCACCCTCGAACAAGCCGTCCTCACCGATTCCGAACGCCTCCTCGGAACCGACGACCCCACCACCTTCCACGCCCGCTCCAACCTCGCCGCCACCTACCACCAGCTGGGACGCCACCACGACGCCCTCACCCTCCAGGAAGCCGTACTCGCCGACCGCGAGCGCCTCCTCGGCCCCGAGCACCCCCACACCATCAGCGCCCGCACCAACCTCTGCGTCACCTACCACCGGCTCGGACGCCACCACGACGCGCTCACCCTCCAAGAGGCCGCCCTCGCCGACTGCGAACGCCTTCTCGGAACCGACGCCCCCCACACCATCGACGCCCGCGCGAACCTCGCCGTCGCCTACAGCGACCTCGGGCGCCACCACGAAGCACTCCCGCTCCACGAGGCCGTCCTCACCGACCGCGAGCGCCTCCTCGGGGCCGATCACCCCCTCACCCTCCTCGCCCGCTCGAACCTCGCCTCCGCCTACCACCAGCTCGAACGGCACGACGAAGCGCTCCCCCTCCTGGAAGCCGTCCGCACCGACTGCGAACGCCTCCTCGGGCCCGACCACCCGAGCACCCTCCTCGCCCGCGCCAACCTCGCCGTCGCCTACAGCAACCTCGGGTGCCACGACGAAGCACTCCCGCTCCACGAGGCGGTCCTCACCGACCGCGAGCGCCTCCTGGGGCCCGACCACCCGAACACCGTCCTCGCCCGCACCACCCTCGCCGCGGTCTACCACCACCTCGGACGCCACCGCGAAGCCGGCCTCCTGGGGAACGATTCGGCGCGGTAGCGCCCGTACGGACGGTGTGCGGATCGGCGAACCCACCGGGACCACCGTCGGGGAACCCTGGTGGCTCGCCCCCTGGCTACGCGAACCCGAGCCCGACGGACCGGAGCCGGACCCCGAGCCCGACGGACCCCGAGCCCGACGGACCCTGACCCGGAGCCGGACGCTGATCCGGAGCCGATGAGGCGCCCGCCGGTCCGCCCGAGGTCAGTTCCCGCGCAGCGCCGCGGCCAACGGGCCCTCGCCGTGCACCTCCAGGCGGCCCGCCCTGACGGCCTGTGCCACGTCGAGCGCGCCCTCGCCGAGCTCCCGGCAGGTGTCGGCGTCGAGGACGAGGCGGGCGTCCGCCGCGTCGGCGGGGCCGTCCCCGTAGACGGGCCCGTCCCCCGGGGTCGGGCCGAGGCGGAGGTGGAACACGCCCTCGTCGAGGACCACGTCGACCACGCCCGGGCTCCCGGTCGCCGGGAGGCGGCGCAGTAGCGGGAGGGCGTACCAGTGGGCGCGCAGCGCGTCGGTGGGGCGGCGTTCGGCGAGGTCGGGGGCGCCCCATTCGGCGAGTGCCGTGAGCACGGGCAGCAGTCCGGCGCCGCGCGCGGTCAGCTCGTACACGGTCGCGGCCGACGGCGGCGGCAGCTTGCGACGGGTCGCGAGGCCCTGCGCCTCCATGTCCTTGAGCCGGCCGGCCAGTACGTCCGTGGAGACGCCGGGCAGGTCGGCGTGGAGGTCGGTGTACCGCCGGGGGCCGGCCAGCAGCTCCCGGACGATGAGCAGGGTCCAGCGGTCCCCTACCGCGTCCAGGGCGCGGGCCGAGGCGCAGTACTGGTCGTAGCTTCGACGACGTGGCTGACGAGGTGACATGCAGCGCAGTCTAGACAGGAAGTTGGACTTTCCAAGCTCGAACTTGGTAAAACCAAGCAGCAAGTCCGGAGTACGGGAACAGTGGCGGCAACAACGGGAACAGGGAGGGCACGGCATGGAGTTCCGGCAGTCGAGCAAGCTCAGCGAGGTCTGCTACGAGATCCGGGGCCCGGTGATCGAGCACGCCAACGCGCTGGAGGAGGCGGGCCACAGCGTGCTGCGCCTCAACACCGGAAACCCGGCCGCCTTCGGCTTCGAGGCGCCGGAGGAGATCATCCAGGACATGATCCGGATGCTCCCCAAGGCCCACGGGTACACCGACGCGCGCGGCGTGCTCTCCGCCCGGCGGGCCGTCGTCCAGCGCTACCAGGCCATCGGCCTGACCGATGTGACGGTGGACGACGTCTTCCTCGGCAACGGCGTCTCCGAGCTGGTCTCCATGGCCGTCCAGGCGCTGCTGGAGGACGGGGACGAGGTCCTCATCCCGGCCCCCGACTTCCCGCTCTGGACCGCCGTGACCACCCTCGCGGGCGGGAAGGCCGTGCACTACGTCTGCGACGAGTCCGCCGACTGGTACCCGGACCTCGACGACATGGCGTCCAAGATCACGGACCGCACCAAGGCCGTGGTCATCATCAACCCGAACAACCCGACGGGCGCCGTCTACCCCCGGGAGGTCCTGGAGGGCATCCTCGAACTCGCCCGGCGCCACGGCCTGATGGTCTTCGCCGACGAGATCTATGACCAGATCCTGTACGACGACGAGGTCCACCACAGCGCCGCCGTCCTCGCGCCCGACCTGGTCGTCCTCACCTTCTGCGGGCTCTCCAAGACGTACCGGGTGGCGGGGTTCCGGTCCGGCTGGCTGGTGGTGAGCGGCCCCCGGCAGCACGCGCGCAGCTACCTGGAGGGGTTGACGATGCTCGCCTCCATGCGGCTGTGCGCCAACGCCCCGGCCCAGTACGCCATCCAGGCCGCGCTCGGCGGACGCCAGTCCATCAAGGAGCTGACCGCCCCGGGCGGCCGGCTCCTCGAACAGCGCGACCGCGCCTGGGAGAAGCTGAACGAGATCCCCGGCGTGTCCTGCGTGAAGCCGAAGGGCGCGCTGTACGCGTTCCCGCGCATCGACCCCAAGGTGCACCCGATCCACGACGACGAGCGGTTCGTGCTCGACCTGCTGCTGCGGGAGAAGATCCAGGTCGTCCAGGGCACGGGCTTCAACTGGCCCCGCCCCGACCACTTCCGGATCCTGACCCTGCCGTACGCCGACGACCTGGACGCGGCGATCAGCCGGATCGGCCGCTTCCTGAGCGGGTACCGCCAGTAAGCGGGACCGGGCGACCCGCCCGGAGACCGACGAGAGCGCCGCTCCCGACAGTGAGCGGCGCTCCCGTCATACGCCCTCCGCCTGGAGGCCCGCATCTCGGAGGGCGCCCTCTCACCTTCCCGGTCTCCTCACCCCGTGCCGTCCTGGGGTGCCTCGCCGCGGTCGACCAGGAACGGTGACAGCAGACCGGGTACCGCCTCGTCGGCGAAGCGCAGTCCCTCGGGCAGCAGTACGTCCTTCACGTGGTAGGCGCCGCGTCCGCCCGCCGTCGTCGCCGTGACCCGGCACAGTCCCGACCGCCGGTGCCACGCCCACTGGCCGATCCGCCAGCCGATCACCCCGTCGCGGCGCAGCGCGATGGTGCGGCGCTTGAGCGAGCCGTGCCGGGTCACCAGGTGGCGTCCCGTGATGCCGTGCCCGAGGCTGCGGTAGGCGTCCACGGCGAAGCAGCAGCCTCCCGCGTACACGACCAGTGCCGTCACCCAGCCGATGTGGACCGGTACCGGCGTGAGCAGCGTGCCGAGCGCCACCAGTGCTCCGCCGAGCGCGGTGCCCGCGAGGAACACCAGGCGCAGCCGGCGGTGCAGCGCGTGCCGTGTGTGGGGCAGCAGGCGGACCGCCTCGGTCGGATCGCGTTCCTCGCGCAGCACGGCCGCCGCCACGCGGTGCGCCTCGGCGAGCGGGGCCGGAGGCAGGAGCGCGCTGGTGTTGCCGACGCCGATCTCCTCCTCGGCCGTTCCCGAGCCGGTGGCGACCGCGTACGTGAGAGCGCCGCCTCCCCAGCGCAGCGACAGCGGCTCCGCGATCTCCACGCCGCGCAGCCTCGCCTCCTCCAGCGTGACCGACCGCGTGACGAACAGGCCCCGCACCGTCCGCAGCGTGCCGTGGGGCTCGCGCGTCAGTCGGAAGCCCCACCACATCTCGACGAACAGGCCGAGCGAGCCCACGGTTCCGGCCAGTGCCACCGCGACGACCGCCGCCGCCACGACGGCCCACAGGTGCTCCGTCGTGCTCAGCCACGTGATCAGCTTCGGGATCACGACGGTGTCGGGGTCGGCGCCGAGGATGTCCGACCACTCGTACACGGCGCCGACGAACGCGAGGCCCAGCAGCGGCACGGACACCGACAGCGGCGCGTACCGCAGCCAGCGCCAGTCGATCGCGGCCTGCGGCCGCGTCTCCGGCCGGGCGCCGTCCGCGTCCGGGTCGCCGGGGCGGCGCAGGAGTTCCTCGCGCAGCGTCTCGGAGTCCTCGACCGTCAGCGCGTCCAGGGTGAGGGCGGCGCTCGTCGAGGAGGTGATCCGGTGGCCCGTGCCGACCTTGACGGTCGCTATCCCCAGGATCCGGTGGATCGGCTCCGCCGTCACGTCGACGCTGCGCACCCTCTGTCGCGGGATCGAGCGGTGGCTTCGCACGGCCACGCCCGTTCGCAGCTCGATGCGCTCCGGCGTCAGCCGGTAGAAGGTCTTGGTCCAGCGCAGCACCTCGTAGCCGAGCACCCCCAGCACGGGCGCGGGTACGCAGACGTGCAGCCACCAGGGGGCGTCGCGCCACCACATGACCGCGGCCGCCGCGAGGACGACCAGCAGGCACCAGATGCCGACGGCGGCGATGACGCGGGGGTCGAGCCGCCGCCAGGCGACGTCGCCGCCCCCGGGCGCCCGGTCGGCCCCCGCCGACTCCGCGTCGATCCGGTCGGTGCTCACGTCGCGTCCCCCGGCGTGGCCTGAGTGATCCGGGTCAGCTCCTCGACCAGGTCGCGGGCGAACGCGTGGTCCAGGCCGTCGATCCTGGCGGGGCCGGCCGCCGAGGCGGTGGTGACGGTGACCGTCGCCAGCCCGAACATCTGCTGGAGCGGGCCGCGTACGGTGTCGATGGTCTGGACGCGGGCCAGCGGAACGATTCGCCACTCCTGCCGCACCCACCCCGCCCGGGTGAACACCGCGTCGTCGGTGTGTTCCCACCGGTGCACCCGGTAGCGCCAGTAGGGCATCACCAGGATCATCAGCAGGCCCGGCACCCCGATCACGGCAGCGGACAGCAGCAGCCACGGACGGGCCGGTGTGATCAGCACGGCGAGGAGCACCAGCACGAAGACCGGTGGAAGTACGACGGCGACGGCCTGCGCCGCCCACCAGCCGATGGCACGACGCTCCACCCGACGACTCGGCGGTCTCAGCACGAGCCGGCCGTCGGCGGGTCCGTCGGTCGACGAGGGCTGCGCGTCGGTGGCGGGGTCGGCCATCTTCAGCTCCGAGGAGGTCGGGTGGTCGCCGAATGCGGTTCGGGAAGCGGGCGCCGGACCGCCAACAGGACAGCAAGGGGCGCCCAGTTGGATGCACCGAAACGTCGACAGCCTACCGGGGGCAATCCGGCGCGAGCAGCCCTTCCCCGCGCCGGGGCCGCGGCCCGCGGGCGTTCCGAGGCCGCGAGGCATTGGCTGGTACGCCACTGCCGCACCCCTCGTTCCGTATCTATGCTCTGGAGTCGCTCCAAGGGGTCCTGCCCGTGAGTGGCCGGGCATCGCAGGGTGTCAGCCGTGGTTCCCAAGCCGATCTCGTACCTTCCGGAGGCACTGACGTGAGTCGAAGAATCACCGCAGTCGCAGGGATGCTCGGAGCACTGGCCGCCTTCGCGATCGCGGTACCGCAGTCGGCATCCGCGTTTCCGTCGGGCTGTTGGTCGACCGGCTACGCGAACTTCGCGCTCAGCCAGTGTGAGGATCGCTGGACCGGGGGCTCACACCGGGTCAGTATCACCTGCTCCAACGGCGGACCGCGCGGCTTCGGAACAGTCGGTCCCTGGGTGGCCTGGAACGCCGCCTCGGCGGCCCAGTGCCCCTCGGGCTGGTGGCTGACCAACCACTGGTACACGACGAGAGACTGGTGACGACCGGCCTGGGTGATCAAAACGTCGAGGCCCTCGGGCTCAGGGGTCGCTAAGGGCTGTCCCGTAAACGAGCTCTGTGAGCGGGACTCGGTTCAGGCATGTAGCTTCGTCGTCGGAGGTTTCGCTCGTGCTGTTCAGGCCCGG